>CAYNHJ010000005.1:14022-22536 GCA_964397125.1 uncultured Candidatus Peribacteria bacterium | reverse complement strand
GTTAATGGACTTTTTATAAAAATAAAAATTTACTAACTTTCAAAATCAATATAACATTCAAAAAGCAAGAGGTATTTGTAAATATCCTCAAAGTCAAGGTAGTCAAATTTTGAATAACCAGATTTTTAACCAGTCTTTTATATAAGTATATCATAGGCTACTTAAAAAGGTAATTATAATATTATAACTAGTTGTATAATCGTATTTTATATTGTATTTATCTCAAATATAAAAAAACATATATATTTGTAAAAAAAATACAGTACTAGCATCTATAAATGGTAAAGGAGATGCTACTATAATAGCTCCTACAGATGCTATTTTAAAAATAAAAAAGTCAATTTCGTTAATTAAATTGTTTAGTTTAGATTTGTCTTCTTCAATAGTATTTTTTAAGATAAGCAATAGATTTTTTTCTATTTTTTCTTTGAATTTTTTCTTTGTTTCTTTTGATAGAATTTTAGCATAAAGATTTATTTTATTAGTTATTCCTTTAAATTCTGCTTCTCAAATAGGTATAAAAAGTTTTTTTTCTTTTAAGTCGTTATAAAATGATTGATTTACATAGATAAATCATGTTGGTACTAGATTAATTATTCTATTTAATAGATTTAAGTCTTTTCATGTATAATCTATTCATGTTATAGTTTTTATTATTTCTAAATTTCATTTAATTCCTGCAACACGTAATTCTAATTTATATAATTTGTCTTTAGTAAATTGATTGTAATTATCCAGTTTATTGAATAAATTTGTTAAAAAGTTTAATGCTTGGTCTGGATAATCAAAGTACAATAAATATCAGTCTCCTAAATTTTTAAGTATATGTCAACCATAGTTTTTAGCTTCTGATATGTAATTATCGTGGATAGTAAGGATGTTTTCTAGATCTTTTAGAGGAAGTAATGATGATTTGAGAGTGAAGTCTTTTATGTCTGTGATTAATAGATATTTGTTATTTAACATTTTTAAAAGATGTTTTTATAAAATTAAATTTATGACTTTTATCTATTTTATTTAAAACAATATTACATTCAATGAGATAAATTTATAAATTTTGACAAAATAAAAAATTTGATTAAAATTATAAAAGTTTTAGATTTAACTTTTAAATAAAAAATAAAAATGTCTGTTGAAACTAAAGAGTTAAATAACCAGCCAAAAGAATCATTATCTCAGCAAAAAGAGGAATTAAAAAATTTAAATATTGAAGTATTAAAAAGTCAGCTTATTAAAGAAGCTCCTTTATATAAAAAAGATATAGAAGATATTAAAGATCCAAAAAAACTTAATAGTCTTTTGCAAAAGATAAGACTTTCTAGATCTATATTATGAGAAAATTTTGATAAATTGTTTTTAAAATGAGAAGAAGTAGCATGATATAAAGTAGAAGGTCTAAAGCTTAAAGATTTGAATAGATTTTTAGATGAACTTTTGAAAGTAGAAGCTAAAAAAGATATTCTGAAGGCAGCTACTATTATCTTGACATTGGAAGAATTAAAGGAATTAGAAAAGGTTATAAAAACAGAAGATACTAATGATGATTTAGAATTTTTGAGAGCTCAAATTTTGGAAAATGTTTCTTCTTATGATATTTTATCTGAAAATGTTTTATTTACTACTAAGATACAAAGATTCTTAGAGAAAAATTGTAAATGAGAAAAAAAAGAATGTAATATACAAAGTTTTTTGAATAAAATAGATAATCAAATTTTTAAATTTTTACAAAAAGTTTTCCCTGAAGATGTTTCTATGGATACTTTAAGGAATATGGCAACAGGTTTTAATATATGATTTATGTTATTGTTTAATGATTTAGATAAAAATAGAAAACAATTATTTTTAAGATTTTTAGAAGGGTTCAACGATTTGGTTAATACTAAATCTTCTACTTTAGATAAGTTAGAAGGGCTAATAAATACTTGAAGATATTGATATGAATGATTTAAAATATTTGCTTATGTTTATGATTTTATAAGAGATATAAAATACTATGCTAAAAAATTAAAAGTAGAAGATTGGGAAAATTATGTTAATTTTAATAATCCTACAAGGTTTGCTAAATTTTTTGAAAGGTATATACTGGCTAAAATTAATGGTTGAAGTACAGATAGTATTATAAAAGAGATGTTTTCAAAAGTAAGACAATGATCGTGATTAGATTTTGAGTTTAAAAAAGCACAAGAAAATAGAAAATTTGATAGTGAAGTGATAGGAAAATTAAATCAGTTTTCTAAAATTTTAACAGAGAAAGATATAAGGATTATTTACAATTTAACTAATGATCTAGAAAAAGTTTGAAATTATAAAAGAAAAGTTGAAGAAAAAATTGATAAATATACTGATAAGTTTAAAAATTGGTGAGAAAAGTTAGCTTCTTTGATCTGTTTATGAAAATCAGAAGAATGTAGGAATTCTATTATGTCTGTATTTTATAAAATTTATAGTTTAATAGTTGATATTTTGAATGCTTTAGGATTACATATTGAGAAAAAATGGAAGTTTGATGTAAAGGAGAGGGAATTGAAAAAATTTAATCAGAAATTTATAGATAGTTTTATAAGTAATTTTATTGTTTATGATACAAAATTAAAAGTTTATAGATTTAATGATGCATTTAAGGAAACTATTTTTGTAAAATATTTATGAGATTTAAATAATAAATATTTTTCATCTATACAAATAAATTGAAGTTTATCTCAGGAAACAATGAAATGGCTTCAAGATCAATGAGTAGACGTTGATGATACAAAATCTTTAAAAAAGATTTTAAAAAACATTTTATCTAATAAAATAGATGATTTTAGAGTTATTCCAAATATAAAAGATAAAGTTAAAAAAATTATATTTATAAAAGATAATAAATTGCAGATTGATTTAACAAGATTGGATCTTTTATTGAAAGAAGTTTATTGATATTCTAATTTGGTAGATGATTTATATAAACTTTCAGAAAAGTATGTTAATAATAAGTTAGAGAAAGATGTAGATAAAAACTGAATTAAGGAAATTTCTGAAAAGTTAGATGTTCCAGAAGAAGTGGTTTATGCTATTTTAATTCAAGAGAGTGGAAGACCAGCTCAGATAGGGAAATTGATGAAAAGATTTGAACCTCATAAATATGAAGAATTTAAAAGAAAATGATATAATGATGATATTGCTAAAAAACTTGCTACAAGTTATGGTAGTTTTCAGATAATGTGATTTAATTATAAAAGATGTTGATATAGCTCTATTGATGCTTTTGTTAAAGAGGTAATGAATCCTAATTATGAAATAAGAAGAAGAGCTCAAATAGAAAGTTTTGTTAATTTTATTAAATCAGATAGTGAATTGTGGAATGCTATGAAAAATAAGGATTGGCAAACTATAGCAAAAAAATATAATGGACCTGCTTATAGAATAAATAACTATGATATAGCAATAAAAGAAATTTCAAAAGAGTATAAAGCAGCTTAGATTTCTAATATAAAGTTTACCGGTCAGTCTACCTCTGATTGTATTTTCATATAAGATCCAAATATTGCATGAGCTACCTTATGGGGGTAGCTCTTTTTTAAAATATCTATTAATTCTTCGTAGAAATTTTTGGCTTCCGTAAATTTAGCTGCGTTAGTATAGTCTATACTATTTCCTTTTTTGTTTATTCATTGCAAGGTAAAATTTGGAACAATCATTATTTCTCAGTGAATGTCTTTTAATGATTTTTTAATTTTTCAATTTTCATCATCAAATAAAGGTAAGTTTACTATTTTGTTTATAAATTTTTCTATTATTTCATTTTGATTTTGTATGTCATTTTTATGGATACCTATATAAATTAGCAATCATTTTTGGATATTATCGTTATGTGTAATATTTAATTTTTCATCAAAACATGCAATAGATGCCCAGTTAATTCTTTGAAGAATAGCTTTCATTTTAGGAAGATTAGAAATTAAAAATTTGTCAACTTTAAAATTTGCGAAAGAATCTGTATTGATTATAATTTTATACAGTTTTATAATTAAAATATAGTTTTTATGATAAAGAAAAAAATGATAATAAATCAGATAGTATTTAATTTAATATTAATTTCAATTTTTTTCTTATCATTAGGTTATAGTATAGATCTTCGTTGATGCTATCCTAAAAAATTTATTGTTTCAGGATATTATTCACCTAAATGGTGACAACGTTTTTACTACAGATGATCTCGATGGTTAGAAATAAAACTTAATTGAAAAGGTATTCGTTGAGCATCGTGAAAACTAGTATTCAATTGAATGATAGCAGCACCTTCAAAGTATAAATTTTGAACTAAGATTTATTTCCCTTGATACTGAGTTTGACAAGTTGAGGATAGAGGCGGAGCAATAGTTAGTGCTTGAGTTAGAGGAAATAAATATGATAGAATTGATATATGGATGGGTTGGTGAGAGGATTGACTTCGTAGAGCTTTATCTTTTTGAAAAAAAGTTTTGGTAGGCTATGTTTGTCCTGCTAATAAAAAATTAAAAGTTTGATTTGATCGGGATAGATTTCCTATTTATAAAGATAACTTTTTTGATGTTACTTTATGGTGAGTTTCATTGTGGAAATGAAGAAAAGATCCTTGGGTTAGATCTTTACAAAAGTATTTAGTAATTTTATGATTTTTTCCAAAAAATCTAATAACTTGATATTTTTGACCATTAACAAAGAGATCTTTATGTAATTTTCAGTTAAAATATTGAATAGTTAAATCAAGAAAAGATGCTGCTTGTTGATATTTTTGACCTAAAACTAGAGATTTTATGAAGAAACTTTTAATATCTAAGTGAATTTTAAAGAAAGATTTTTATAAATCTTATGTTATTCCATATAAAATAAAACAAGCAAGACAAAAGAAAATTACATTTTTGAAGTTAACTTTTAATAGATGATTTATTATCGGAGAAAAAGGTGAGAAAATAAAAATTTTACAGACTTATTTGAAAAAGTTATGATATTATAGTGGACCAATAAATTGAATATATAATACTTCTACAGCAAATGCTGTTTATAAATTTCAGCTTGATTATGGAATAGTTAGTGGAAAGGAGGATCCTAAAATTTTGGGATATTTTTGACCTAAGACAAGAGCAGTTTTTATAAAAGTAGTTAAAGAAAAATTATTGAATAGTTAAATTATTTTTCAGAAAGTTTTTTTAAATTCTTTTTATAAATTTCAAAATTACTTATATCATAGTGAAAATATTTTAAACAAATATTTCATTCATTGATATATTTTTCGGGATTTTGAATGGCATCATCAATTTGTTTTAATCATAATTTAAAGACATGAGGGTCTCTTCCTCTTAAAGGTATTTTTACAACTTCTATATTTGGAATTTGATTAAAGAACCAATAGATAGGAATAGAGTTTCTGTTATATAAATTAAATTTATATAAAGCTTCTACAGAGAACTTACCTTTTTCTTTAATGAGATTTTTGTAAAATTTTTCTCATTTTTCTTTTATTCTTTTGATATTATCTATTTTATTTTCAATAGTAGATACTAAATTTTTGTCTTCTATATAGTTTTTAATTAAATTCCATAATGTTATGACTTGATCTATAAATAAATTATGTTTGTCTTCTTTTGGTCTAAATCAATCCCATATAAATTTGTAATAGTTTAAAATCAGTTCTTTGTTTAAAAGAGAAGCAATTTTGTTAGCGTATTCTTTTAATTTAGTTTCATTTTCTAATTTTTGTTCGAAAATATCAATATATTCTTCTAAAATAGGGTTCTTATAATTTGAACTTACCACAGTTTGACTTATAAATATATAGTCAAGTTCATTTAAGCTATTGTCTAAGAGTTTTTGCTTTTCTTGATCTGATAAATTTTCGTCTAAAACAATTTTTTTGAAATCGTATCTTATAGTTTTTTTAACTTCTAATCCATGTTTTAATACAAATCAACATAGATCTCTAGAAAAATATTTATGTTCTGCTAAACATAGTCAGTTAGCATATCTACAGTAATCTGACTGACCAAAAACTTCAAATTTTATATCAGGAAATTTTTTAGTTAGATATTCAATTTCTGAGAGAGTTACCTCTCTTGGTAAAATTAGTCTTGTTAAATTAAGATTATTTTTTTTGCAAAAATTTATAATATATTCAATTGCATCTTCATTGTAATGAACTAATATTGTTGAAGTATGGATTTCTCATTTATATCAAATTTCAGCAAGATATTGTAAAGTTTCTGGATTTCATACTATTAATCAATCAATTCAAGCTTTTTGGGCTTCGTCTATAATTTTTTCAATTAAAGGCATTGTTAAATCAGAGTAGTACCGGAAGTTTACTGTTAGAAAGATTTTACAAGGTTTTCAATCTTTTGTTTTAAGGCTATGAACATATTTTATAGCTTTTTGAAATGTGTCGTAAGAAGTGATCTGCTCATTTTCTCCAAATCTTCAGTTAGGAGAAAATTCAAATCAAAGTTTTTGGTGCCAATAAGGAGGGTTATATCAGATAAAAAATTCTTCTATTCAAATGTTGTAGTATCTATCGATAATATCTTTTATAACTAAAAATTTTGCAATTTCGTTTATATCATTTGATCAAATCAGTTCCAAGATTTTTTTGTTTTTTTTAGAATTTTCAATAATATTTTTCGCTGCTTTTTTATATTGAGGTATTCTTTTAGAAATTTCTTTTTCAGCAATTCAAAATCATCCGATTAATTTAAAATTTCTTTGCATTTTATGTTAATATTAGATTTTATAAAATTTCTTTAATAATATTTATTCCTAATCTTACCCCAAATCCAGTTGCTCCTGGTCAATATAAAGGATCTTTTCATTTAAAAATACCAGTTGGTCATGCAATGTCGAAGTGAACCCAATTTTTGTTTTTTACAAATTGAGATAAGAATAATCCTGCTGTTATTGTTCATGGTCCATATTTTCCGGCGGCAATATTGTTCATATCTGCTATATCTGATTTCATACTTTCAAAATAATAGTCAAAATGAGGTAATTCCCATACTCTTTCTTTCATTTGCCAGCTTAATTTTTGTATTTTTTTGATTAAATTTTCATTTTTTCAAATAGCAGCTGCTATTTTATTTCATAGTGCTATTATTTGAGCTCAAGTTAAAGTAGCAAAATCAAATATGTAGTCAGGTTTATAATTTTTCTCTATATATGCTAAAGCATCAGCTAATATTAGTCTTCATTCAGCGTCTGTATTTCAAATTTCTACAGTTTTTCAATTATACATTTTAATAATATCTCAAGGTTTATATGCTTTTCATGATATTAAGTTTTCTACTAAAGGAACAGCTACTACAATATTTTTGTTGAAATTTGTATTAATTAGATAGTCTAAAATTCATAGCACAACGGCAGCTCAAGCCATATCAGATTTCATATCTTCCATATAACCTGTAGGTTTTATATTATAACCTCAAGCATCAAAAGTTACACCTTTTCAAACAAGTCATATATTAAATAAGTCTTTTTTATTAGGTCTATATTCAATTATTATTAGTCTTGGCTCTTTTTCAGATCATTTTCATACGTACCAAATTCAATTTAGTCCAACTTTTGGAAGGTCTTTTCATTTTATTATAGTTATTTTAACTTTTGATTTAAATCTTTTTTTTATTATTTCTTCTAGTGTTTCAGGATTTACAGCTTCTGGTGGTTCGTTAATTAAATCTCTAGTGAAATATATACTTTTTTTCAAAGTTTCAAATTCTTTATTGTTTCTTTCTGAGTCTTGTATAGTTAGTGAGTATTTTTTTGTATCTTTTGAGCTTTTATATTTGTTAAATTCGTATAATCATTGGATTAATAGTTCTTCAATTAATTTTTTCTCTGTAATTGATATTAAGGTATTGTCTAAGTCTAGTCACCAGTCTCATCATTTGTTTTTAATAGTAGAAATTATAGTAGGAATAATTTTATTTTCTAAAAATTGATTTAAAAGTTTTTTGTTTTTTAATTTTATTAATAGATCAAAATGTAAGTCATCAGTTGTATAGTGAGTAAATAACTCTATCTTAATTTTTTCATTTTTTTCAAAGTTTAATTGTTTTTTGTCAAAATTTTTAAGTTCTTTAGATGGTAATTCTTCATTTGAAAAATAAATAAAAATGTGATTTTTGATTTTTTGGTTAAGTTTGTCTATTTTTATATTCATTTTTAGTAGGATTTTAAAAATTTAAAACTTGATTTATGCTTGTAAACTAATATTATACATTAAGATTTATTTATCAAGAAAATATAAACTTATGAAGCAAAAAATTTTAAATTTATTTTATAAGTTTTTATGATTTTTTGCCAGATTTTATATAAAAAGACATAGACCATATGTTATTTGAATAACAGGTAGTGTATGAAAAACATCTTGTAGATTGATAATTTATCAAATATTAAAAAAACTATCTTCTGACAATCTTCTGAATAAATCTTCTGATAAATCTTTGTTAATATACACTTCTCCTAAAAATTTTAATGGTGAATATGGTCTTTCTCTTTCAATTTTGGGTA
>CAYNHJ010000005.1:0-13922 GCA_964397125.1 uncultured Candidatus Peribacteria bacterium | reverse complement strand
ACTTCTCCTAAAAATTTTAATGGTGAATATGGTCTTTCTCTTTCAATTTTGGGTATAGAAGATTATTCACCTACTATTTTTTGATTGTTGAAGAATTTGTTGAAATGATTTGTAATAGGATTGTTTTGAAAAAAGAAATATGATATTTTAATATTGGAATATTGAATTGATCATCCAGGTGAGATGGATTTTTTACTAAGTATTGTAAAACCTAATATTTCTGTCATTACTTCTATAGATAAAGTTCATGGTATGAATTTTGATAATTTAGATCATTTAGCCAGAGAAAAGTTGAAATTAGCTTTTGCTACAAAGGAGGTAGTTTTTTTAAATTATGATAATCAATACACTAGGCAAGCTGTAAGATATATTGATATAGACAAGTTTCTTTTTAGAACGTCTGATAAGAAAATTGACTATTTTAGTGCTGGTGAAAGATTAGAAAATTTAGATCCTGATATATGGTTTGAAAATTATCATTTAGAAAAAGACTCTAAAAAGATCATAGTTAATGCAGATTTATATATAAAAAATAAATTAATAAAAGTTAAAACAAATTTAATTTGAAAAGAAAATATTTGATATGTTTGAGTTTGAGTTGCTATATTTTTCATAATAGCAAAGATTTTTTGATATACTATTTCAGAAGAGATTTATAGTAAATTTAATAATAATTTGTTAGATTTACATTTGCTTCCTTGAAGATTTTCTATATTGGAGTGAATAAAGGATAGTATTATAATAGATTCTTCATATAATGCAGCTCCTAATAGTATGGTAAGAGTAATAGAGACTGTTTTTAATTTAAAAAAATCTCTTTTTCCAAATAGAAAATTAATTTTAGTTTTATGAGATATGAGAGAGCTTTGAGATGCATCTGAGCAAGAACATAGAAAGTTAGCTTGATTAGTGTCTCAAGTTGCAGATACTCTTTTTTTAGTTTGACCAATGATGAAAAAATATTTTATAGATGAAATAAAAAAGATAGGTTTTTCTTGAGATGTTAATTGGTTTAAAAATTCAAAAATATTATGAGAAAGATTGAAAGATTATTTAGATAAATTAAATGAACCTTCTATTGTTCTTTTTAAATGAAGTCAGAATACTATATTTTTAGAAGAAGCAATAAAATATATATTGAAAAATAAGGAGGATTTTACAAAATTACCAAGGCAAGATAAAAAATGGCAAGATATAAAAGAAAAGTTCTTTTTACATTAGTGGAATTGTTGATAGTTATTTTGATTATTTGAATAATTTTAGGAGCGTTAACTTATTTAAGTTGGAGATATATTCTTAAGTTAAAATTTGATGCAGATATTCAGACGTTTAGAAGTAATTATCAACTTATGTTAGCAAAGACTTTATGACTTTTTTGAGGTGGTAGTTATACTTGATGATTAGATTTTGTTTCGGGTGATAGTGTTTTAAAGCTTTGGTATTTTTCTTGATGAAAAAAAAACTTTTTTAAATTTGTTAATTTGGATAATGTTAAGATTTATAAAATACATATAAATCATATTCCAGTTAGTAGTTGAAGTTTAATTTTTAGAAGTTATAAAGTATGAGTTTTTTTTAAAGATAATTTAGGAAATTTATATAAAACTGGTAATTTGAGTATATGATTTAAATACGCTGGTATAACTTGAGATTTAAAGATTTATTTAGATATAGGTAAACTTTATTAGATTTATGTTAGCTAAAAAATATAAGTTAACAAGAAAAGATATAAATTTTCTTTTTAGAAAACAAAAAATAATTCCATGAAAATATTTTAGCTTTTTTATATGGCCTCAGCGGCCTAATAGATTTTATAATCAGTTTAGTTTTCAGATACCTTTAAAAGTGACTAAAAGTTCTGTTAAAAGAAATTTTGTCAAAAGAGTAGTATACAATTTTATAAAAGATAACAATTTGCATCTAAAAAAAATTTGATGAAATTTTTATAAAATATTTATTGTTACAAATAAGAAAACTATAAATAAGTTGAAAGAAATAGTCGCTCTTAACGATAAAGTTGAAAAAAAGAAAAATATAGTTATTTTATTGAAAAAAAGTTTTAATTCTCTTAAGAAATTAGAAGATGAAAATTTTATGAAAAATTTCTTCAATCTACAGAATGTTAAAACAAAAAAAACAGCAAATAGAAACTAGTAATAAACAATCTCTATATAAAATGCAAAGAAGAATGATAAAGTTTGGAGAAAAAAATATAGAGATACCATTTTCTATTTTTCTTAAATTTTGGTTGGCATTTGTTATAATAGTTTATATATCTTATCTTTTGTTTCAATCGTTAGAAGTTATATATCTTCTTATAACTGCTTTTATTATTTCTATTGCTATGGAAACAGTGATTAATTGATTTCAAAGAATTAAGTTTATAGGAAGAGGAGGAGCTGTTATTTTATCATATTTATTGCTGTTTACATTGATAATAGCAGTTTTTGTTTTGATTGTTCCTTTTGTTTTAAGTCAGTCTGCTGAAATTATTAAAGTAATAGTCGATAAAATAATTGTTTTACAAAAGCAGTTGCAAAATAATTGACTTACATATGTAGTAAATAATATTTGATGGTTGCCATCTTATGTAAAGAAGTTGATAATAAATGCTTTAAATGATTCTCAATTTATGATTTGATTACAAGAAGTTTTACAAAAGAATATTTCTGAAATTGCTAAGTTTGGAACAGATTATGTGAAAAATATTTGACAAATAGTCGTTACTGTTGTTTGAAAATTTTTGTCTGCTATAGTTCAAGTAATTTTTGTATTAGTTTTTGCTATTTTTTTTTCTATAGAAAAGGAAAAAGTAGTAAATTTTATTTCAAAAATTTCATGAAATGAAAGGTATATGAAAATAAAATTAAAATTTTTATATGAAAGATTATGAAATTGGTTAAAAGGGCAATTGTTATTGTGTTTTTTTATTTGAATAGCTGTTTATATTGGATTGTGGGTTTTAGTTTTGTTTTGAATAGATCTTCCTAATAAACTTACTTTAGCACTTATGGCATGAATAGCAGAATTTATTCCTATTGTTTGACCTGCGTTAGGGGCTTCTCCTATGGCACTAGTTGCTTTGACTCAGTATTGATTTATTGGATTATTGGTGATAGTAATTTTTTATACTATATTACAATTAAGTGAATCTCATATTTTAGTTCCGTTGGTAATGAATCAGGCTCTATGAGTTAGTGCTTTGTTAATATTGGTTACAATGACTTTGGGAGGTGTTATTTTTGGCTTTATTTGAATTTTGTTATGAGTTCCTCTTGCTGTTATTTTAGGTATATTTTTTGAAGATTTTTTTAAAGATTAAAATTATTATTTTATTTTAATTATTTGTATTTCATTGTAATATCGTTTCAGAATCTGTTTGTAATTGAGTCATT
Source organism: uncultured Candidatus Peribacteria bacterium (assembly GCA_964397125.1). Classification (GTDB taxonomy): domain Bacteria; phylum Patescibacteriota; class Gracilibacteria; order Absconditabacterales; family Absconditicoccaceae; genus JAMOTU01. The sequence goes on along the minus strand of CAYNHJ010000005.1, from coordinate 10,527 downwards.
TTTTAGCTAGAATTTCTGCTCATTTTCAACTTAATCATACTCAATGTCAATTAAATTTTTTGCATTTGTAAAAATCTAATTTAGATTTTAACCAAGGTGTATCAGTCCGTCAAAATTTTTCTTTAGCAGAAAATGTAAAACCTGCTGAGCAGTTAAAATAAGGTAAAATAGGAATATATCAATGATAAACTATTAACTCATTTTCAGTTGTTTTTAAAGCTTGTTGTCGTTTCTTGCTTGTTTTTTCAAATCATGCTCAAACATATTTTTGGAATATTCTAGGATCATCTATTACTTGATAACTTGCATTTTTAGGGATATTAGGATGGCGATTTTTAAGATAAAACAAAGTGTAGTCTTTTATTATTAACGCTAATGCTTTATTTTTTTCTTGTGGCATTTGATCATTTACTTCTGCAATTCCTTTTAGATAATCTTTAACAGATAGTTTATTAATAACTACAAATTGTTTTTTGATGCTTCAATTTAAAAGTTTTATTTTGTCTTTTTTGATGATAATTTCATTTTTAAAACTATTCCAAGGTATTCAGGCAAAGGATTTTCTAGGATAATTGTTAAATACGATTAGTTTTCATTTGATAGTTATTTTTTTTGCATTTAAAAATTTAGAATTGTTGATAGAGACGTTAAGTAGGTCATTTTTTTTAAATATTTTTATGTTTTTTATATTTTTTATTTTAAATACATTGTCAATTATTCAGTTACATTTTGGTTTACATGTTATGTTGTAATAGTTATATTTTGTAGAAAGTTCGTATAAAAGTACAGAAATATCTCATTTTAATAATTTTATAGCTTCATTTAAATAAATTTTGTGATGTATTTTTTGAATTTTGTATTTTGCAAGTTTGGGATGATATTTTTTTATATATTTTTCTTTTAATTTTTTTAGGAGATATTCTAAATCTTTTTGAAAGATTAGTTTTATATTTAACAAATAGTTATATTTTTCAGTTTCTATAGATATTGTTTTTTTTCAAGATGCTAAAAATTTTAATCGTTTTATTTTTAATGTTAAAATTCAATTTTTGTTATTGCAAGATACTATTTGAAAATGAGTATCATAAGTTTTACAATTGAATATTTTTCATAAAGTAAGTTTTAATTTTAATTTACCATCAGATTTTATGAAAAAAGTTTTGTTTAAATTAATGTTTTTTTGAGTTTTAGTAAAGCTGTTTTTAGATATTGTATAAGAAAAAGAAATTGTTTTAGTTTTATTTAAGTTTTTCCAAACCTGTTGTCTGATCCAAGGTAAAAGTTGATATAAATTTTTTCAAGGACATGCAGTATGTCAAACATCTCTGTGTCAAACTATAGTAGGCAGTTTTATATCTTCGATATAAGGAGGTTTAGCATTTGGTCCTGTGATTGGTTTATGCCAGATGATATTTTGTAAAGGATTTATATTATATTTTTTGCAAAGATATGTTAATAGTTTTATCAAAGCATCTAATTGTTTTTTTGTAGGCTTTTGTATATTAAAGTTTCAAATAAGAGCTATTCAAATTGATGCAGGGTTATTCCGTTTAGCATGTGCTCAAATTATTCATTCTCATCAAGCTCTTCCTTCGTAGATATTTCCAAATGGTCAAATTACATAATTGTATCAAATATCTCACCATCATCTTTTAATTGCATGCCGGTGGTAAATTCATCTTAAGAGTTTTTTTACATCTTCTGGTGATTTGTATTTTGTTAGATCATTGGTAGTATGATGGATAACAATTTTTGTTTTGTTAAAATGGTATTGTAAAGGCCATCGTAGACGATGTCAACTTTGACTGGCTATTATTTTATCTATTTTAAATTCTTTTGGCCAAAAGGAAATTAAGTATTTATTTCTAATTTGATTTATTTTTTTTTCTTTTAGGTATTTTTTGTAAGCAGTTTTATGTTTTTTAAGGTTTTCTATATATTTTTTTTGTTCTTGTAAAAGCCATTTATAGGCAGGATAGTCATAAAATCTTAATTTTTCATCAGCTCATCGCTGATAGCGGGGGATAATTTTAAAGGAAAATGTTAAAGAAAGAAAAAAAATAGTAAAGATTAAAAAAGGAATTTTAAAGAATTTTTTAGTCATTAAAATTGTTTTAAATTAATAAAGTATAAACCAAATTTAGGATGTTTTTATTCAATCACTTTAATTTTCAAACTGGCAGTTTCTGAAGGATAATCATAGAATTCTACGGTTACATTTACTCTATAAGTTCATGGTTGGTCGTATGTAGTATGTGCTGTCATACAGCCTCTTCATTCGCAAGAAAATTTTTTTCAATTTCAAAAATCCCAGTAAATATTTTTTATTTGTCAATCAGTTTCTATTCTAAATGTCACACTATCTCATACTTTTGCTACTTGGGTAGGATGAGATATACTTATGATTTTTATTTTTTTAGGAGGTTGTTGAACAATAACTTTTCATGTTGCTATTGCAGTATATCATTTTTTTGTAGTTATTATAACTTTAGGATAGAATATTCAGTTTTGATTTTCATAGTCATATTTATAAGTGTGTCGCACTATTCATTGTGAAACATTTTTAAATATTGGAGACCCATCTCAAAAGTCCCATGTAAAGTATAATATTTCATCGTCTTTATCTAATAGTTTAGTTTGACTAGCATCTAAAGATACTTTCAATGGTGAGTATCAATGAGTAGGATCAATTTTTAGAATTGGTATTATTTTTGGTGGTTTCGGAGTGAATGTAATTTCAAAATTATCAGTTGTTCAATTTTTATAATTTATTTTTATATTAAATTTTTCTTGTTTTTCGATTTTAGTTATAAAAGTTCATTTTTGAGGTTGGTTTATTATATTTCAATTTTCTGAAAATATATTTATGTTGTTTATATTATCGGATATGGTTGGTATTACTAATTTTAAATAGTTAGTCTTATAAGGTAAATCAATATTTATATTTTCGTCTTTTGAGATATAAACTTTTTTAAATTTTTTATACGGCTTTTCTTCTGAAGAAGACAAGTATATTATAATTGGAAGTTTTGAAATTTCTGTTTCATATTCAAAGTTTTTTGTACAAGTTATTGTTTTTCAGTTTCAAAGTTTCATAGTTAATTTTAGAATATATTTTCCTGGATTGTTTAAAAATCATATTATTTTATTTTTAGAAATTATTCTAGTCTTTCATGCTACTTCTCAGATTTCAGAAGTTATTAAAGCTTTTTTAATAGAGTAGTTAAAATCTACATTTTCTAGATCAATAGAAAAAATTAGTTTTCAACTTTTAAGTTTTTTATAATCAATACTACATTGAGGTAAATCTGATTCGTTAATTCTTATTTGTCATATTTTAAAAGTTAAATTGTTGGCTTCTGGAAAGTTTACAAATATTTCATAAGTTCATTTATTTTGATAAATATAATAAGCTTTTTCTTTATTTTTTATATCCCATTTACCATCACCGTTAAAATCCCAGTTTACTATTCAATTTTTAAAAATAGAAGCATAGTTTACTAATAAGTCTCCTGCATCTACAGTTAGTTTTACTGGAGCGTTTCATCAGTTGATAGTATCTCCAAAAGCATTTAAAGGCAGATTGTAATTAGTTTTTCAATTAATTTTTATAGTTATTTGGCTTTTAATAACTAAGTTTGGCATATAAAATGTTTTTGTAGTTTCTTCTCATCAACGAACATAATGAAAAGTGTATTTTGGCTTAAAAGTTCATTTTTGTGGATAATAACATATTCATATAGGTAATAATGTTTGATTTCTTTGAGTTGGTAATATGTTAATAGAGTATTGCTGAGTTCAATTTCAACAATTAAAGTCTACTTTTATTACATTTTGAGGTAACTTTTGTAAATTTAAAGAAAATCTTATATATGTAGGCGCAAATATAAAATTTCATAGTTTATTAAAAGATATAAAATTATCTTTTCAAACTACTTCAGGATAAACAATAGATACGTTTTGATATTTAATATCTGATGGTAAATTTTTGATCTTTGAATAAAAGGCTAATCCACCAACTAGACCTAAAAATAAAAATATAACACTTATTATAGTTCAAATTAGAAATTTTCATCTTCAAGTTTTAGAGAAAATTAGTTTTATAAAGTTTCCTATTGACAGAGCAAATCCTATAAGAATAATTATTCCGAAAAAAATAGCTCATAAAAGTTTTAAAGTTTGTTTAGCTGATTCTATATTTCATCATTCAGCCAATATTTGTGGATTTGAGGCAAGATAAAATAATCAAATGCTGATTCAAATTAAAAATATAAGTCAAAAAAAGACACATCAGATTAAAAATTGAGTTAGTCAGATTTTTTTTCATTTTTTAACTTTTTTTACTATTTTGTTTTTTTGATTTTGAGGAGAGATAGTTTTTTCATTATCTGATTTGTTAGATCAACTTTTTAAAAAAGGGTCAGTCATTTACTGTAATTTTAAAGAATAAAATTATTTTTAGTTTAAAAATTAGACTTTTTTTTTCAACAATTTTTATAAAATTCTTGTTTTAATATTGAAAAAGTATGAAAAATTATTAAAACAAAAATAATTTAGTGGTAAAATAAATTAATGAGAAGATTAGTTTTATACAAAAGTTTGTCTAAACAATATATTTTTTTTAAATGTAAACTTAGAAGAAATAGACAGATTCTTAGTATTGTAAAATTAGCAATAGTGCTTGTTATATTTTTTATTTCTGTGATTGTTTATTGATATTTTGTAAATGTTTGATCAACTAAATGATATTTTTTGAGGAAAGAAATGTCAAAATTAGAAAATACTAAACTTTTATATAATGTGGTTAAGTTGGAAGTTTTAAAAAAAGAAAGTATGATATTAAATAAAATCAATTTAAATAATGTGAAATATAAAATATTTTATTTAGATATATACTCAAAAGATTAATATTTTGTTGAAAAAGTGAGAAGTTGTAGTATAATTTATCTGTATAGTTTTTATATTCCTAAGAATAAATTAATAACTATGGAAGTAATAGGGCTTATTTTATGAGTATTGGCAATAATTTTAATAATTAAGGCAATTGTTAGAATTAATCAGTATGAAAAAGGTATTTTAGAAAGATTTGGAAAATTTAGAAAAATTTTAGAGCCAGGTTGGCATTTTATAGTTCCATTTATAGAAGATGTGAAAATTGTAGATATGAGAGAACGTGTTATTCAAACGCCTCCTCAAGAAATGATTACAAAAGATAATGCAGTAGTAACTGTTGATGCTGTTGTATTTGCTCAAATTACAGATCCTTATAAAGCTACTTATGAAATTCAGGATCCATTTCTTGCAGTAACTAATCTTGCTATGACCTCATTAAGAGCAATTATTTGAACAATGACATTGGATGAAGTATTATGAGAAAGAGCAGCAATAAATGCAAAAGTGCAAACTGAGCTTTCTGGAGAAACAGATAAGTGGTGAGTTTTTATAAATAAAATTGAAATTCAAAGAATTGATCCACCTAGAGATTTAATGGAGGCAATGAATCAACAAAAGATAGCACAACAGGAAAAAAGAGCAGCAATTCTTAGAGCTGAATGACAAAAAGAAGCAGCAATTAGAGAGGCAGAATGACAAAAACAATCAGCTATATTAAAGGCAGAGTGAGAAAAACAATCTCAAATACTTAGAGCAGAATGAGAAGCTCAAGCTATTGAAAGGTTAGCAGCAGCTAGAGCAAAAGCATTGGAATTAGAAGCAACAGCTGCTATTAAATATTTTAAAGATAATGCTATTTTAAAAGAACAGTTGAAGGTATTACAAGAATCTTTGAAGAATAATACAAAGTATGTTTTAGATAGTGATATTTTTAAAATAGTAAAAGGATTTATTTCTAAAAGTTAAAATTCTTCTTTAGTCTATCGACCTCGAGTCGAAAGAAAATTTTAGAACAACTTTAATTATTTATATGGTCCGTCTAATTATGACGGGCTTTTTTATTGAATACAGTTTATAAATGATTACATTTATATAGTTATAAATTTAGATTTGATTTATTTAATTAGTGATGAAAAATTCCATAAAACTTTATTGAGTAAATACTCATAATTTAAAAAATATTGATGTAGAGATTCCTAAAAATAAGATTACTGTTATAACTTGAGTTTCTTGATCATGAAAGTCTTCGTTAGCTTTTGATACAATTTATAAAGAGTGACAATATAGATATATAGAGTCATTGTCTTCTTATCTAAGGCAGTTTTTTAACTTGTGAACTAGGCCTGAAATTCAACATAGTGAAGGACTTTCTCCTGCTATTGCTATAGAGCAAAATAAAAGAGTTTGAAATGTTAGATCTACTGTATGAACTTTGACTGAGACTGATGATTATCTTAGATTACTTTTTGCTAAATTGGGAGAAATTTATTGTTATTCTTGCGGTAGAAAGATAGAAGCTAAATCTGTAGATACTATAATTGAAGAATTTAAAAATAAATTTTTATGAAAAAAAATATTAATTTTTCAAAAATCTAAAAAGTTTTCTAAAGAAAATGATTTTTTAAAATGGGTTAGAAAAAATAGAAAAGAAGTAGATAGAGGGAAATGATTTGTTAGATATTTAGTAAAATTAAATTGAAAAGATGATTTTGTAGAATATTTTTATTTAGAAGATCCAAATTTATCAAAAGATGATTATCCTGTAGAAGTTTATCCTATATATGATAAAGTAACTTTAAAAGAAGAAAGACTTTCTAGATTAAAAGAAGATGTTATAAAAATTTTGTCTCAAGATAATAGATTTGGTATATTAGTTTTAGATGATTCTAAATATAAATGACCAATTTTTTATACTGATAAAAATTTTTGTCCTCAATGTAATATTAAATATCCAGATTTTACACCTCAACATTTTTCTCCAAATAGACAAGAATGAGCATGTCCTACTTGTCATTGATTAGGTAAAACACTTCAAGTGGATTGGGAGAAAATAATAGATCCTAATTCTCCTTATAAAGATGCTATAATTCCGTGGAGAGATTCAGCTTTTTGACAAGCTATTTTAGATAAATTAGCTCAAAAATATTGAATAGACGATAATATTTTATGGAAAGATTTGCCGGATCGGTTTAAGGAAGTTGTTATAGAAGGAGATTGAGAGCTTTTGAGGGTAAATGTTGGGTGAAAATATTATTCTTTATATTATAAATGAGTAGAAGATATTCTTATTCAACAATATCAAAAATGAGTTCTTACTGTTGATTTTCAAGCTATGCTGCAGGAGAGACCATGTCCTGACTGTAAATGAAAAAGATTAAAGAAAGAAGCCTTGTCTGTTTTTATTTTGTTAGATTGATGAAGAAAATATAATATTTCAGATTTACAAAATTTGGAGATAAAAAAATTGATAAAGATTTTAAAAGAATATAGAGATTTTATTTTAAAAAGTAAATTTTTATTAAAGGATTTGGTAGAAAGAATTATAGAGCCTTTATTAGATAGGTTAACTATAATTAATGATTTGTGACTTTGATATTTAACTTTAGGTAGACAGATTGATACTCTATCTTGATGAGAGATACAAAGATTGAGATTAGCTAAACAGTTGTGAAATAAATTAACTGGAGTAATCTATGTTTTAGATGAACCTACTATAGGTTTAGATGAAAATGAAATAAAAAAAGTTATTAAAGCTATTAAGAAGCTTAGAGATCTTTGAAATACTATAGTTGTGGTAGAACATAATGAAGATTTTATAAAAATTGCTGATTGGATAATAGAAATTTGACCTTGAGCTTGAGATTTTGGTTGAAAATTGATTTTTCAAGGATCTTACAATGATTTTTTGAAAGCTGATGTATTGACTGCTAAATATATAAGAGGAGATTTGAAGATAGAAGACGATGAACACATTAAATCGTTTTATTTAAAAAGAAAAGAAAATAAAGATTTACAAAATGTAAAATATATAGAAATTAAAAAAGCACATAAATTTAATTTGAAGAATATAGATGTTAAAATACCTTTATGACAGTTTACCATAATTACATGACCTTCAGGTGCTGGTAAAACTACTTTGATGTATCATATTTTGTATAGATTTTTATCTGAAAAAGATAAATATATTCAGTCATTTATTAGATTAAATCTTTTGAAACAATGATATAGTTGGCAGGAAATTGTTAATCAAGTTACTATTAAGCCTGACGAATGGGAACATTGGAAGAATATAGCATTGCAAAAATTTTTTGAAGAATTAGAAGTTGAGACTATAAGAGGATATGAAAATGTTAAAAATGTTTTATATGTGGATCAATCTAGTATAGGCAAAACTCCAAGATCTTGTCCTGCTACTTTTATTTGAGTTTTTGATGAAATCAGAAAATTGTTTGCCTGAACAAGTGAAGCTAAGATGTTTGGTTTTACTCCATGACATTTTAGTTTTAATTCTTCTAAATGAGCTTGTCCTGAATGTCAATGATATTGATATAAAAAAGTAGAACTTCAATTTCTGCCTGATACTTATGTGCCTTGTCCTTTATGTAAATGAAAGAGATATAAACCTGAAATTTTACAAATTAAATGGCATTGAAAAGATATTTCTCAGGTTTTGGATATGTATGTAGAAGATGCATATGAATTTTTTGAAGATATTCCTACTATTGCTGAAAAGTTGAAGTTGATGGTTGATATTGGATTGTGATATTTGAAAATGTGACAACCTGCTCATACATTATCTGGAGGAGAATCTCAAAGAATTAAATTAGTAAAACATTTATTGAAATCTTATAAATGACATACTATATATTTTTTGGATGAGCCTACAGTGGGTTTACATTTTGAAGATATTAAGAAACTTTTGAAAGTGTTAATTAGATTTTTGGATAGAGGAGATACAATTTTGATGATAGAACATGACAGAAATCTTTTAAAGTTTGCTGATAATGTAATTAAATTGAAAGATTGAAGAATTGTCAATATGTAGAATATTATATTTTTATTTAAGATTTAATTTTTATTGGATATTTTTGTTTAATTTTTGAAAAATTAAAAGATTTGTTTATAATTTTAAACAATTAAATTTTATATTATAAGAAATAAAAACAAAATGTATCTTCCAGAACAAATAAGAAAAAAAATAGAGCAGTTAAAAAAGAGTTGAAAATATCAGCAAGCTCTTGATTTAGTTAATGAGTATTTAAAAAAAGATCCTACAAATGAAGATTTACTTCTAGAAGTAGCAGAGATTCAGTATGCTATGTGAGAATTAGAGAAAGCAGAAAAGCCTATAGATTTTTTAATAAAGTATAAGTCTGAAAAAGATCCTTTGATGTGGTATACAAAATGAGTTTTAGAAATGGATAAAACCAATTGGGATAAAGCTAGAAAATATTTAAAGAAAGCTATTGAATTATTACCAAACGATAATCCAGAAATTTTAAGATGTTATTGACTTTCTGAATATTGGTATTGAAATAAAGAAAAATGAATTCAATTTTTAGAAAAAGCTTATGATATTACTCAGTGAAGAGATGCTGAGGTGTTAGTTAATTTATTAGAAATTTATCTTTTAGAAAAAATTTTTTCTAAGGCAAAAAAATTGGTAGATAGTTTTTGGAAACATTATAAATCATGAACTTTAGAATTTTTTGATAGATCTGATAGTTATTATTTAGAAAAAATTGAATTGTATTCTAAATTTTTAGATATTCAAACTGGTAGTTAAGAATGTTTACAGATGTTTTTAAAATGATTAAAACTAATTTTTTTCAATTTATTTTGATGATAATAAGTATTACAAGTTTGTTAATAGTATTAAATTTTTTTATTTTTTCTTATAAAATTTTTGATGATTTTTCAGAAAATGTAAAAAGTAAATTATGATTTTATTTTTATATTAAGGATACTTATTGAAGTTGACAGAGGACGACTCCTTTGCTTTTAGAAATGATTTCTGAGTTGAAAGATAAGTGAATAAAAGTTAAATATATTTCTAAAGAACAAGCATTAGAATTTTTTAAATTTAATTTACCTGAAGTGGTAAATGCTTTTAAAAAATATTGAATAAAAAATCCTTTGCCAGATACAGTTTATGTCAATGTTGATAATAAAAAGCAATATGATATAGTTAAAGACATTGTATCAAAGTATAAAAATATTTTATTGAATTTTGAGGATATTTGAAGTAAGGAAACTTTTGTTAAACAACAACAAAGAGTGAAAAAGATTATAAATTTGCTTAATTTTATAAAAACAAATATTTTTTATTTTGTTATTGTTTCTGTTTTTACAGTAGTATTTATAATTTTGTTGATGGTTAAAATAGATTTTTATCAATTTTATAAACAGATAGAAGTGCAAAAATTAATTTGAGCTTCATTTTTGCAAATGAAAATACCTTTTTTGGTTAAAAGTTGGATATTATTGTTTTTTTCTTTTGTTTTTTCTTTTTTAATAGAGTTGTATGTTATACTATTCTATAAAGATTATATTAAACAAATTTTTAATGTTAATATATTGCAACTTATTAAACAATATAATCAGTTTATTGGGTATGTATGATGAATGGAAGTT
>CAYNHJ010000004.1:0-26983 GCA_964397125.1 uncultured Candidatus Peribacteria bacterium | reverse complement strand
ATTCTGCATAAAAAGGAGTTTTATCAAAAATTAAAACTCTTATTTTCTTTCCATCAATTTCTACTTCAAAATCTTTTAAAAGCTTAACTTCTGTCTCCTTAAACTTTTCATATCCCACAAATTCAGTTTGAGGTAATCATTTTAAATATTTTCACCAATCAATCCCTCTTTTAAAAACAGTTTTTGTAGCTTGTCTAGAACGATCTTTTGTTTCATTCAGCAATTTTTTAAATCAGTCAACATCAACTTTTATTCCATGTGAACTTGCTATTTCTTCTATTAATTCTACAGGAAAACCATAAGTATCATACAATTTAAAAATAATTTCTGAAGGTATGACTTTATTTTTTTCTTTTTCTAACTTACTTATAAAATTCGTAATCAAACTTAATCATTTATCTATTGTTTTTCTAAATTTTAATATTTCATTTAACAAAATTCTCTTTACAGAATCTTTTTCTTCTTTTATCTCAGGCCGCCATTTTCAATACTTACTAACAATAACTTCTACTAAACTATCTACAAAACGATTTATCTCATTAGTATTTAACTGTTTTAATAATATTAAGTTATAATATAATCTTCTTATAAGTCTTCTTAAAACATATCATCTACCTTCATTAGACGGAACCACTCCATCAGCAATTAAAAATACAGCTGCCCTAATATGATCAGCAATTATTCTAAATCTTCTTAAAATATTAGATAATACACTATCATTTTTAACCTTCTCCAATACCTTTTTAATCAAGTTTTGTTTCTGATTATCAGATAAGTTTTCAATATTTTTCCAATAAACATCTTCCAAAGGATACTTAATTCATAATATTTCACTAATTTTACTAAGTATAGGCTCAAATAAATCTGTCTCAAAAACTGTAGGAACTCACTGCATAACCATAGTTATCCTTTCTAATCCCATCCCAGTATCAACATTTTTCTGAGGAAGAGGTGTGTAATAATAGAGATCTGAAGAGTTTTCAGAAGAGGTCTGAAGAGTTTTTTTTCAATTTAGTCTTATCTTTCATAATGGAGTTACTCAAAAATTCAACACTAATCAAACTTTATATCATCATTTTTCAAGATAAGCACGAAGTTGTTTAATAGCTTTTTTATATTCTTGTTGACTGTTAGTATTTTTTAATTCTATCACAATTTCATTATCAACAACTAAATCTGCGAATCTTTCCCCATATTTTTTTCAACTATCTAAAATTTCTATACTTTTTTCTAGCTCAACTTTAAATCACAACTGTTTCAATCTATCTGCTAATATTCTTTGATACTGTTTCTCCGTTAAAAGGCCTCCATGTTTTTTTTGTATATCAATAGCAATTCATATTATTTTATAAGTCTTTTTATCAATCTCACTTACTACTTCATCTTTCTCAGTTAGTACCTTTTCCCATCATATCTTCCCCTCTCTTCAAATCTCTCCAGAGTTCTCTTCAGATCCCCTTCATCTCTTCAGACCTCTTCAGATTTCTCTTCAGACCTCTCCCTTATAATATTCCATAAAAACATCATTTCGAATTTCTAGATATCTATCATTTTCTCCTAAATTCCAATCATTCTCTCACCACAAATCTCATCTATCAAAATATATTTCAGTACAAGGTCAACATGGTCAGATTTCTCAAGCAGGACCTCGAAAATTATCATCTTTTCATAATGGCTTAATTCTTTCTTTTGGTATTCACAATTCTTCCCAAATTTTCATAGATTCTTTATCCATAGGTATATTTTCCTCTCATTTGAATATTGTAGCACCCAATTTATCTTTAGATATTCCTAAATATTCTGTTAAAAATTCAAAAGATCGATTAATAGCTTCTTTTTTAAAATAATCACCTAAAGACCAGTTTCACATCATTTCAAAAAAAGTAAGATGCCTTTCATCTCAAACTTCATCTATATCATTTGTTCTAACACATTTTTGAATATTATACAATCTAGTTCATAATGGATGTTTTTTTCACATCAAATATGGAACAAGCTGTTGCATACCTGCTAAAGTAAACATTGCAGTTGTATCTCCATGAGTAGGAACTAATTTATCAGGAGGAAGCCACTTATGTTTTCTTTTAGGATCTTCCCAAAATTTCTTTCGTAACAATCTTATTTGTTCGGATGTAAGCATTAGACGATTAATTTATTAAAATAAAACTAAAGACCAAAAAAAGTTAAACAACATTGTAATAGTCCAAGACACACTAGTAATAATATGTTTAATAACATTTCAAGTTAATGGTGTAAAAATCAGAATAAAAAAAAATATCGAAAGTCGAAAAAAATTTTTATCAATCCATTCTCAAAGAGCAGGAAAGAAAAATTTAATTAATCTATATCCATCTAACGGTGGAAAAGGCAACAAATTAAACACAAATAAAGCTGAATTTATCAATACGAGATCCATTAAAAAAATATGTAATAAACTATTAGTATATTGTACTCCAAAAAATTTATAAAAAATAACTATAAAAAAACTTCAAACAAAAGCTAATACCAAATTTGAAAACGGTCCTGCTAAAGCCACAAGTAATTCTCCAAATAAAGGATTTCTATAATAGCTAGGATTTACCTCTACTGGTCTTCACCATCAAAAATGAATTAAAAATATCATTAAAAATCATATCGGATCTATATGAACTAATGGGTTTAATGTTAACCTTCACTGAAACTTAGGTGTAGGATCACCCAATTTATAACTTACCCATGCATGTGCAAACTCATGTACAGAAATAGAAATCATTAATATTATAGCTAAGAAAACTATATCTATAAAATTAATTCAGAACATAAAAACATAGTTAAAAATTAAAAATTTTCTTTTAACCATTTAAAAAATTTGTTTATATCAAAAATATCCTTTGCTGAAATAACAGGCTTATATATAATTTTTACTTTAGAAATATAATCTTTTCTTAACCATAAGTTATATAGTCTTACAGGAAATAACCTATAATCTAATTCATTTCTTTGTCAATAATAACCCAAATATTTTCAAAAGAATAATAGTGGTAAATTTTTATTATACATATCCATAACTTGTTGTTTTAAAATTTCTTTAGTTTTTCACGAACTTATTAAATATTGACTATATAAACTTTTTAACTCCAAATTTTTATATCTAGAAGGATTTAATACAGGCTCATCAGTTAAAAATATATCACTAATATCCCTCTTTAGTCATAAATACAATCAAACTATTGCTATATCATAATTCCCTCATTTTAAAATTCATTCTAATTGAGATTTGTTAGCATATCATTTAATATAAAAATATTGTGACAGTCAATTTTTCTTTAACCAAGCTTCAAATTTCTTTATAAATTCATCTAATACACTATCAGAAAAATATACAATTGTAATCTGCTTTTTAGAATCAATCTTAATCCTCTCTAATGGTTTCTTTCATAACCACAAAGTTATTTTCCAATCAGTAAATCCAGTAGAAGTTATACACCTAATGGTATAAATATTTTTTCATAATTTTATATTATCAAATTTAAAAGAAATATTATATTTAGCAAATTTAGATCATTTATTATAAGCTTTTAAAAAATAAAAATCTCCACTATTCCACCTTATTCAAAGTTTTATACATCATTTAGGTAAAACAAAATTTAAAGTTTTCTTTTTACTTTTATCTAACTTATCTAAAAAAAATTCCAAACTTTCTCAACTTAACTTAATTTCCTTAGGCAAAATCGTTATGTTTTTTTCTTTTACTACAAATTTTCTTTTATTCAATGTTACAAAATATTTTTTTAAATCCATTTTAAAATCAGTTTTGACATCAAAAAAATCAAAAACTTTTACGAATCTGTCATAAAATTTTCAAGTAAAGATTTGTTTATCCAAAGAAAATATAAAAGATTTTTTAAAATTGTAATCTATATTTTTAGAAAGTGAATTAAAAAATATTACAATATAGTTATTATAAATAAACTTTTTAAGATCATATCAACTAAACTTATGATTTCACATATAATAATCTACTATTTTTTTTGTTTGTGAAGAAATATATTTTTTAAATGCCAATTCAGAACTAAAATACTTATACTGATATTTTTTTAAATAAATATCTTTGCAATTAGAAAGATCAAACAAAATACTATTAGAATCCTTTTTATTAATAGTTAATCTCCCACAATTACTAACTACTGGATTTAATCAATATTCTGAAATATATTGATTTAATGTTAAATTTTTTAATTTATGATAAGGCAATATAAAATTGGTAAAAAAAATTAAATTATCCTTAGACGGATAAGGAAAAGAAACTTTAATAAATGTTTTATCTGATGACCATTTGACTTTAATATTTGAATATATTTTTAAAAAAGAAATATTCCAAATATTGTTCTTTAAAATATCATGATAAGTAAAATATACATCCTGTAAACTTATAGGATATCAATCACTCCAATAACTATTTCACAATAGATAGACTTTAAAGTCTTTCCAATTATCTGTTTCTACTTTACATAAGTCAGACCTATACAAAATATGCGTTCAACTAAGATAAGGTGTAATACATCATCTAAAAAGAAAACTTTGATAAAATTTATCAGAATCAGAATTACTAGTATAAGGTAAATAATAAATCTTTCAAATTCCTGCTTCTACCCACGTTCCTCCTTTCACAGGAAGTTTACGACTAACAGTATATATATACATATAGAAAATATGTACTGTCAAAACAAACCATAATCACAATAAAAATAACAAAAAATATCTAATCCAAGATTTAAAATCTCTAACTATCATAGAAATTACTTAACATATGGATAAATTAACACTGTAATTATGAAAATCACTATAGAAATAATAGCTGTTTTTTTCAAAGTAGTTTCTATAGATTTTTTGCTACCATATTCATTTACACCACCTAATCAACCAATACCAAACCCTAGACCACCTTTAGGATTCATCAAAAGTACAGACAACATGAAAATTATCCCTGAAATAATCATAACAATAACCAAAATTGTAGATAGCATTATAAATTAATTATTAAATAAAAAACGTTTTATATCTAATAATTATTTAACTCCCTTTTTCAAGAATATATTTTTTAATAGATTCAACTTTCTTATGTAAAAATGCTATATTATGTAAAGATATTAATATAGAAGCATTTATCTCATTTTGTTTAACTAAATGATGAAGATAAGCCCTAGAAAAATTTCTACAAGTATAGCAGTTACATTCCTTATCAATAGGTCATAAATCATCTTTATATTTAGAATTTCTTAACTTTATCAATCACTTGCTAGAAAAAGCGGTTCAATGTCTTCATAGCCTAGTTGGAAGGACACAATCAAACATATCTATTCATTGAAAAATAGCTATCTCAATATCTTCTGGAGTTCAAACTCACATTAAATATCTAGGAACATTATCAGGTAATTTATCAGACAAAAAACTCAAAATATCTTTCATCTCATCTTTGGTTTCTCAAACAGATAATCATCATATAGCTATTCAATCAGTAGCATATTTAGTTAAAAACTTTACTGATTCTTCTCTAAGATCTTTATATAATCAACCTTGAACAATTGGAAAAAGTACTCATCTAATATTATCCTTTTTCGACAAATAATAACTAAAAGCTCTTTCAGCCCATTTATGCGTCAATTCCATCTGATATTCAACTTCAGATTTACTTATTCAAACAACAGGAGAACATACATCTAATACCATCATTATATCTGATCATAGATTAGTCTGAATATCTATCACTTTCTCAGGAGTAAAAAAATGTTTAGAACCATCAATAGGAGATTTAAACCAAACTCAATCATCAGTTAATTTAACTAAATTATTTTTATTTTTACTTCCTAATCATAATGAAAAAACTTGAAATCATCAAGAATCAGTTAAAATCAATCTATCCCGACTTTCAAATTTATGTAAACCTCAAACTGAAGCAATATAATCATCTCATGGTCTAAGATAAAGATGAAATGTATTAGCCAATATTATATTAATTGGATTTTCTACTCATAACCAAAATTTTGAATTTATTAAAAACTCTGGCAAAATAGCTTTTACAGCTGCTCTTGTTCATACAGGCATAAAAACTGGAGTTGTCAATTTTATACCATTTAACTGAATTTCACCCACTCTAGCTTTTCAATATTTTTTTAAAATTCTAAATTTTAGTTTTCACATAAAATACAATTATAAAACTAAAATTATTCTAAATTAACTTATCTATCATATTCTACAACTATAGGCATCCAACAATAAACTGGATCTTCATTAACATTTCATTTACATCCATATTTATTCTTTATTACTTCAGATACTAATCCAGTATCATATGTTGAACTTCACCAATCCACTAAATTTGCTCTCCAAAAATTAATATCATAAGCTTGAGCTAAAATATCAGCAGTAACATCATAATTAAAAATTCCCTTTATTCAAGCATCAAATTTCCTTCATCACGGAAAAGTAACCTTATTAAATGCGTCAATAAACCCACCTCACATAGTGTTTCTACTTATAATTTTTCATTTTATATAAAGCTGCCTTTTAAAAACAGGTTGAGACCGCCTTTTATAAACAAAAACTCATCAACTACTAACTTGACTTCAAGACAAAGTAAAAATACTACCATCAGTTATAAGATCTGCCATAATAGTAGATACATTAGAAGCAATATATATATTAGAAAGTAATTTCCAACCATCATCATTAGAAAAATTTATAAATGATCATTTACTAGAAAAACTTATTATTTTCAATTTATCATGATCACTATTTTTTATAATATTAGACTTAATAACTAAAGGACAATCTTTTAAAACAATTATATTATTTCACTTAATAATTATATCGTTCGTTCAATCTCATAATTCAACTATTTTTCAATTACAATCAAAAAATTTTTTATAATTTTCAAGCTCTATAACATTATATAAATCCCAATCTGAGTAGGTATATATTTCCCATCATCTAGTCAAAGAGTAAATTTTTCTTTTGATATCATAAATATAACTACTAAAAGGAATCTTAGATCAAATTACTGCAATAGTTTTTAATTTGTTAACATTTGAAATCACTCCTCTATTTAAAAGACCCAAAAGCTTTAACCCAAAAAATTGTCAAGCAACAATTAAATTTTTTCAATTAATCTTAATATTAGGTTTCAATTTTACAAACTTTGATCAATCAATTCAACTTTCTACATAATAACTATAATATTTCTCATAATAAGTGATATAATCAGG
Organism: uncultured Candidatus Peribacteria bacterium; assembly: GCA_964397125.1. Taxonomy (GTDB): domain Bacteria; phylum Patescibacteriota; class Gracilibacteria; order Absconditabacterales; family Absconditicoccaceae; genus JAMOTU01. Next base: position 19,739 of record CAYNHJ010000004.1, on the reverse strand, counting down.
TTCTATATTTCAAGATATGTAGATATTAACTGATTTCGATCAAAAATTACTTCATGTTATCTGTCATCAAGATAAAAATACACAATCAGATGAACCTACAATCTCTCAACTTAAGTAATATCCACTAGCTTCTACATTAGAAACTAATCAAGTATAAACCAATTCTACTTGGTTATCTGAATTTAGTAAAATACCTTCTGAAACTTTATCTCATGAAAAGAAAATATCTACAGCTTTTCACCAAAATATTCATTTTTTATATCAAGAAAAAAAAGACTGATACCAATTATATGGATCTCAAACTCAAGTTAAATCATAAAATTTATAAATTAACTTAGCATTATAAACAGGTTTATAAGATATTAACTGAATATTTATATATCCTTCATTGTTTGTTAAATTAGTATATCATGACAAAAATAGTCATGTTTCATATCAACTTGTCAGCTCATCTAAATCAAAAGTTTGATATTTATTTATACCTGATACGTTTTTATAACCATCGTCAACTATAAAATTTCAAATTTTAAGTAATGGAATATTATATCATTTTCAATTTTTTAAATATAATTTTAGATTACAAACAGACTTCCCATCAGAAGGAACAGAAAAACAATTTCAAACAGTAACAACTTTATGTAATTTTTTATCAGGATAAATCTTGACTTTGTTAGTATTTGTTTCAAAGGTAATTCCTGTATACAAATATCAATTATACACAAAATCATATTTTCAATTTAATTTGTAATATACCAATAAACTATTATCTATATACTCAGATTTAGGATAAATCTTAAAAGAGAACTCTCATCCAGTATAAAAAACATTTCAATATACAAAATTATACTGTCAAGTACCTAAATATTTACCAAGTCAAACTAAATCCAAATTTTTGACATTGGAAGGAATAGAAAAATTTACACTACCAGTCTCCACATCTCATATTAAAAGTTTTCAATCTCAATCTCAGTCATATAAATTAAATTCTACATCAAAAGGAGGAACAAAATAAGTAGAACCTGATAAAATTATTCATTTACCACTCCATGAAAAATATAAACTAAAACTTCAACTATAAGGTAAAATACTTACAATACCAGTATTAAAATAGTATCACGAATCTACAAAAATGCCGCTTAAATAATATTTTTTATTATTAAACAATAATCAACTTTTTCAATTTATACAAAAAACATTATTACCATTACAACCTGTAAAACTAATATAAGAAAAAGACAAATCATTTATTAACTTTTCATAAACATTATCCACAAATTCACCTGTCAATTTAGCTACATTAACTCCATCACTCTTAATTCCAGTTTCTATATATATTTTAGATTTATTTTTATCTATAAAATCAAAAATTACTTGTCTAGGATTATTTTTAACAATAGAAACTAAATTCCATATCCACAATCATATTCCATCAGAAAAACCATATCATGTTCATCAATCAAATCCATCAGAGCTATTCCGATATTTTCAATGCTCATAATCATAAATCCAATTAACAACTGGTCAACTAAACTCTGTAGAATCAAATTGTATCCATCAGCCTGCTTCAAGTTTTGCATATCCTCTCCATTTTCAATCGTTACATATATAAGTAGGATAATAAACACCATTTGTTCATGTATAACCAAAGAACACTTTTCACATCTTATATGTTATACCAGTTCAGATTACTTGCCAACAATGATAATATTTTCAATTAGATCAAGTAACAATAAAAAGTTTGTTATAATCTATAAACACTTTAGCATATAAATCTCCTACATTTCATTCAAAAACTATAGTATCAGTATCAGGAATATAAGCATAATCAAAAATTTGCTCCTGAAGAGCATAAATAAACCCAAAAAATATCAAAAATAAAAAAACTCCAAGTAAATTATTAAATAAAACTTTCAAAAGTTTATCCATCTTACTCCGTTTAAATTTTTATTGTAAATCTCTGAGTGCTAAACTTATATACATTTACCTTTTTAGATCTAATTTTATTCTTCTTTACTATCAGAGAAATAGCAGTTTTACTATCAGGTATTCACTTGGTATTTGGTAAAAGCAATCATTGTCCATCGTCTCATACTATACAAATTCACCAATTAACAACATCAATTTTTTTAATTTCTTCAACATCCTGAACTTCAATAACATTCTTGACAACATCACATACAACAAAATTTATACTTTTGTTAGTAACTTTTGATACCAAATCATTAATACTATCTTTTAACATTTTATCTGTAAACAGCATTCATTTAGAAAATACTAACTTACCTCAAGTATCAAAAACAGATAAAAAGATTCATCTCTTTTCAGTTAGATTAAAGACCTTTGAAACTTGTTGTTGAATTTTGTCCTTCATTTATTATTAATTAAATTAATTATAAAAAATCAAAATAAATTATAATATTTTTTTATCCTATGTCAAACTAATCTATAAATGCCTTTATTTGTTATTCCTATAATAGTAGGGTTAATAACTCAGCTTTTTAAAATTATATTTGATACAATAGAAGAAAAAAATTTTAAATTAGAATTTCTTCGAAGATGATGATGATTTCCTTCAGTACACAGTAGTATATCAAGTAGTATAACTACATTAATGTATCTAAACTATTGAATTAATTCTCCCTTATTTGCTCTATCCCTTATTTTTTCGTTCCTATTTTGGTATGATGCAATGAATGTAAGATATGAAGCTTGAAAACATGCTTTATATATCAAAAACTTAATCGAGAATTTTAAAGACAGTTTTAAAAAGAAACCTATAGGACTAAAAAACATTGATCTAAAAGATAGATTAGGACATACTTTTTTTGAAGTAATCAGCTGAATTATAATATGATTTAGTCTTACTATAATTATATATAAATTATGATTTTAGTAAAAAAGAAAAAAAAATTTTTTAAAAAAAGAAAATTTTCTAAAACTCTTAAAAAATATAAATCAGTTATCATTAGTTTTATTTTAATAACTCTAAGTTTATTAACATCATTTTTTTTTATAAAAAAATTTCTTTTCTCAAAAGACAACCAAATCCATTATATTATCTTTACTGATAACACTATTAAAACCTATAACAATCCTTTATTATACAAAAAGATAATAGAAAATCTATCATGAAAAAACATATATATATCCAAATTATTTTATCTAAAAAAAATACAAAATCTTTTAAAAAAAGATTTTCCTATTATTAAAAAATTAAATTTAAGTTGGAAAAAAGAAAATAAAACAGCAATAATAGATATTGAATATCTAAAACCTCAACTAATTTTTTTTAACCAAAAAGAATATCTAGGTTATTTAAGTTGAAAACGATTTCTAATAAATAAAACTTCTCCTTGGATTAAAAATAGTTTAATAATAAATCTACCAAAGTATACAGCAAAATATAATATCCGACTAACAGGCTTTTTCTTTAAAATATCACCTAAAAAATTGGAAAAAGATTTTGAAAATATTAAAAAAAAACTTAAATTACTTTCTATTGTATATTATCCCTGATGATTAATATCAAAACTAACTACCACTAGCTGAATTATAATATATATAAACCATGAAAAAGATATAAATAAACAATTAGAAAAATTTTTTATCTTAAAACAAAATTTTACATGATTTAATAAATTTCAATATATTGATATATGAAGTCAAGATAACATAATATTTTGAAAAGTTAAGTAAAGCTATTATTTTTGATTTATAAATACAAAAAATTATAATAAAATAGACAGCTTTTAAGTTTAACTAATTAAAATATAACATAAACAAAAATGGATAAAAAAACAAAAGAAAAATTAGTAATGAAAGCATTAGAAGAGTTACTTCATAAAATTGAAACCGACATTAAAAGGGCTAGACTTTTAATACACCAACTAATAACATGAAATTTTGATGATACTTCTATAGAAGAATTTAAAAAATTATCAAAAAATTTAGCTAATTATGAAGAATGAAAAGAAGTAAAAGTAATAGAGTGAATTTTTGACGGATACTTTATGCAATGATCTGACTGAAAAAAATACCCTGTACCATTAAATTATGCTAGTAAATCCAAATTAATACCTGGAGATGTACTAAAACTAAGAATAATGCCAGATTGAAAACTAATATATAAATTAATATCTCCTGCCCCAAGAAAATATATCAAAGCTACTTTATCTAAAACAGAAGACAACAAATATATTGCTATAACTGATGATTGAAAAAGTTATTTTTTAAATTTAGCAGCTGTTACTTACTTTAAATGAAAACCTTGAGATGAACTATCAATTATAGTTAATGCAGAATGAAAATGAAACTTTGCTGCAATAGAAGCTTTAATACCTCAAGATTAAAAATATGAACTGGTTAACAAAAATAAAAACAAAAATAAAAATATTTATAAAAAGAAATTATTTATTTTTCATATTCCAGTTTGTTGTAATTTTAATAATATTTATTTTACTAAACCAAAATTTTTTAATAAATACTAATATTTTTTTTCGAAAAAAATTTAATGATATATTATTCAAATCCAACGAAAAAATAAATGATAACATTATTATAGTAAAAATTGATGAAAAATTTTTTTCAAAAGAAAAAATTTCTCTTCAATGACTTCACAGATGATTCTATGCTAAAACTATTGAAAATCTTCATCAAAAAAAAGTAGCAGCTATAGGAATAGATGTTTTATTTGAAAATAAATATCGTTTTCCTCAAGAAGATAAATTTGGAAAAATCTTAAACAAAATATTTACTTATTATGATCAAAAACTTTCCCAAGCTTTAACAAATATAGATATCCTAGGAGCAATATATTTACCAAAAAAAAATAAATTTATATTACCAGATAAAACTTTCTTAAAAAATTGATCTCATATATGACATGTTACAGCAGCTACATTCCCTGAATTTAATTGACTAACCTTATGAATATATAAACCTTGAGTTTTAAAAGAAGAATGAAAAACTATTTATCCTTTAGGAATAGAAACATTTAAAACAGCATATCATATCCCTTTTATTTATTCATGAAATTTTATACGATATAAATTATGAAATAATATTCTTAAAATACCTATTTCGACATATTTATGAAAAAAATTTATTTTTTTACCAATATACGCTGATACAGACTGGAATTATAAAATAAAAAATATATTATCTATATATGATGTAATAAATACAACAAAAAATTTTGAAAATATTAATCGAAACGACAAAATAGTACTAATTGGAGCTACAGATCCAGCAATAAATGATTATAAACTTAGTTACAATTGATTAATACCTTGAGTTATATTTCATTACAATTTAATAAATTCATTGTTAAACCAAGACTTTATATACATTTTACCAGAATTTGATGAAAAAAAAATAGTTTTTATACTTATATTACTAAACTTCATAGTCATCACTATTATTCATTTATATTCTCAAAAGAAAAAAAGAGAAAATAATTATGACTTAGTATTTTACTATTCAGTATGAATAACTATAACAACGTTAATAATAACTGGTATTTTTTCCTTTTCTAGTAAAAATTTCTTTTGATACTATATATTTCTTCCTGTATGAAGTATTTTATCGACTAATAGTTTATTTTTACTAGCTAATTTAGGTTATAGTCTTGTATTCAGTAGAAAACTACAAAAATTGTTTGACAATTTAGTAAATACATATATTGGAGAACATGTTAAAAATCTAAAAGTAAATTTTGAAAATGTAAACAAAAGAATTGCTAAAAAATGAGAAGTAAGTATTTTTTTTTCTGACATAGCATGATTCACTAATCTATCTGAAAAATTATCAGCAGAAGAAACAATTAAATTAATAAATATTTACTTAGAAGAAATGTCTTTATCAATAAAAAACAATCATTGAATAATTGACAAATACATAGGTGATGCAATTATGGCATTTTGGGATGAAAAATATACAGATAATGCTGTAATAGCAAGTATTGAGAACATAAAACTTCTAAAAAGAGTAAATGAAAAAATAAAAAAATATCTACAAAAAGATATAAAATTGAATATAAGAATATGATTGCACAAATGAATTGTTACAATGTGAGATGTATGATCTTCTATGACAAGATTTAACTTTACTATTATATGAGATAATGTAAATTTAGCCTCTAGATTAGAAGGTATCAACAAATTTTATCATACAAACATATGTGTATCTGAAGAAATAATAAAAAATTTAAAAAATCCAGAAAATTTTATTTTCAGAAAACTAGACAAAATAAAAGTTAAAGGAAAAGATAAACCTATAACTATATATCAAATATTTCCCAAATTTTCAAATGAACTAACTAATATAGAAAAACAACAAATTACTAAACTAATTTCAAATTTTGAAAAAGCTTTAAATTTATACTTTATATGAAAATTTAGAGAAAGTTTAAAATTATTTGAACAAATATATCAAATATTTAACGATCAATCTTCTAAAGTATTTATTGAAAGATGTGAAAATCTATTAAAAAACCCTCCTCAAAAATGGGAGGGTATACGAAAATTTAATAAAAAATAATTACTTAAAGTAAATTTTTTAATTCCTCTAATTTTTTCTTTCTTTCTTGTTCTTCTTTAATTTTCTCTTGCTCAGACTTTAATTTATCTAATACAGTTTTCCATCTTTCCAATTTGGAATCCCTTTTAGAATCTATTATCTCTTTTTCTTGCTCATCTTCTGCTCTCAAAATCTCAAATTGCATTTGTTCCTCTATATATATCTCATACAACCTCTTTATTTGAAAAATAAACAATTCTGAAACTTTTTTCACAATTGAAGTATCACCTGCAGTAACAGAAATCAAAAATTCTGGTTTATCCTTTCATTCTTCAAAATCTAAATATCACTCACTAGAAAAAGATGCTGCCACAAGCTGCATTAAAAAATCCCAATCAAAATCATCTTTTAACTCATCAGGTACTAAATACTGTATTGTTTCAAATTTACTAACATACTCCTTATACCATCTCATATCTTTTGGATCATTTCATATAGGCTCTACCAATTTTTCATATTTTTCTATAATCTCTTTTTTTTCAGGATGCTCACGCAGTTCACTAATAAACTCCTCAAAATCAAAAAACATCTCTTAAACATTAGATTTATAAAATTTGCTTTTAATTTTCTCTATTTTATCTTTTAAACTAGAAATTTTATTTTCTAAATCATACTTAGCTTTAATATCATCAACTTTCATAACAACCTGATCTTTTAAAGAATCTAACTTATTATTTAACTCTTCTACCAATTTATCTAATTTTTCCTTTTTAAAACTATCAATGTTACTAATAATAAAATCTACTTTTTCTTCTAATTTTCTCCTTTCAGATTCTATTCTAGAAATCAAATTATCAACTTTGCTTTTATAATCCACTGATTTAATATCAAAAAATAGCTTCTTATTTAAATCTAGCAAACTACTAAAAAGAATCCTGCATTTATCAAATCATTTAGCATTTTTAAATTTATTATTAAAATCTTCATCTTTATAAAATAAAGCTACAACCTCTCAAGCTAAAAAAGATAGCATTCAAATTTTTAGAAATTTCTTCATCTTTAACAAAATTAAAAATTAAAATAATTAAATAATTTTAAACTAAAATAGTTTTTCTATTACCGCTTTAATATTTTCATCTTTTCCTTGAACAAAATTATCACTACCTCATCACCTAAGTCAAAATCTTTTAATAAACTCTTTTGCACCACCATCAGGTAAATTAATTGCAAAATTTCAATTTTCATTATAAACTAAAAATTTTTTATTTCAATACAATTGTTTCATTATATTAACAACTTTCTTAAACTCAAAATCTTTAAATTTATCTTTCTCTACAAATAATACCAAATCAAAAAATTTACTTGAATCTAAAATATTTATAGAATCTTTTACCAATCAATATAAAAGATTATCTTCAAGTTTTGTAACATAATTTTTCAGGTCTTTATTTTCTTTCAATAACTTTTTAACCTTATCTAATATCTGAGTTTTACTTTTAACATCTAAAATAGATTCTAAATTATAAACTAAATTTTCTAATTCCCAACAACATTTATTAACTACTTTAGGTCATGTAACAGCGATAATCCTCTTTATTCCAGATGCTACTGCCTCTTGTCAAATAATTTTAAAACTTCCTATTTGACTTGTATTTTTAACATGAGTTCATCCACATAGCTCAGCTGAAATTATATTATTTTTATCATCTTTTACAATAACAACTCTAACTATATCACCATATTTTTCTTCAAAAAAAGCTTTAGCTCATAATTTTTTTGCATCATCTAATGTCATATTTTGAATTTCAACTTCGTATGCTTTATAAATTACTTCATTAACTTGCTCTTCCAAGTATTTAATCTCTTGATTAGTCAATAACCTATCTGATGTAAAATCAAATCTTAAATAATCTTCATCTACATATGATCACGCTTGTCTAGTTCATCATAATAATTTATCCAAAAAAGCATGTAATAAATGTGTAGCTGTATGTGCTCTCATCTTTGCTAAACGTTGTTTATAGTCTACAATCAATTTCATAATAAAACTAATAATTATTTAAAATAACTATTCATTTTTTTGTATAAGCCGTATTATCTTGGAAATCAAATTGAGAAGTATCAGTTATAACATTATCTATAGACACATATTTTCAATTAATATATTTATGAATATCTTTTTTAACTTGTCATTTTACAAATTTCTTTAACCAATAATTCAAATAATTTTCATCACGTATATCTATCCATCATAAAAATTTATTTCAAATAATCTTATAAAAAAGTTCATTATCATCTGCTTCTTTCTTAGCATTTTTTAAATCTTTTATATTATTTATATCAGTTTCAAAAACAATTTTTTCTTCAGGGTAAATAACTCTAATAATTTCTAAACCAAACTTCTTTGCAAACTGCCAATCTCTAGTATCATGAGCAGGTACAGCCATTACTACACCTGTTCAATAACTTCAAATTACATAATCAGAAACCCAAACTTCAACATGTCTTCAATTAAAAGGATTAACAGAATAAACTCACTCTAATTTAATTCCTGTTTTCTGCTTATCTGAAGTTCTATCTTTTTCAGATTTATTAATAGCTTGTTCACAATAAGATTTTACAGCATCTAAATTTTTTATACTTTGTAATTTTCAAGCTTTTATAAGCTCTAAAATCTTTTCAGGAGAAAAAACAACATAAGTCATTCAGAAAACTGTATCTAATCTAGTAGTAAATACTCTAAAATCAATAATTTTTGTATTGGAATCTTCTTCTAAAAGTTGCATATTAAACTCAGTACCTTCAGATTTTCAAATCCAATTTTTTTGCATAACTTTTACTCTTTGAGGCCATCATGAAAGTTTATCTAAATCATTATATAATTTTTCAGCAAAAGCAGTTATCTTAAAAAACCATTGAGATAAAAATTTTTTTGTTACAGGAGTTTTACATCTTTCACATTTTCAATCTACAACTTGTTCATTTGCAAGAACAGTTTGACAAGACGGACACCAATTAACAGGAGCTTCTTTTTTATAAGCAAGTCAATTCTTGAAAAATTGTAAAAATATCCATTGATTCCATTTATAATAATCAGGAGTGCAAGTTATAACTTCCAAATCCCAATCATACCAATTTCAAGTTTCATTCAATTGCTCTCTAAAATGTTCAATAGCCTTAAAAGTCGTAATCTTAGGATGAATTCAAGTTTTAATAGCATAATTTTCTGCTGGCAATCAAAAACTATCGAATCACATTGGATGTAAAACTTCTTTTCATTCCATCTTTTGAATTTTCGCCATTACATCAGAAAGCACATAACCTCTCCAATGTCCTACGTGAAGTCAACTACCAGATGGATAAGGAAACATATCTAGAATGTATTTTTTATTTTCTTTGTCTCTTAGCTCAATTTTTGTTTTATAAATCTTAACTTTTTCCCAAATTTGTTTAACAAGTTCTTCAATTTCTTTAAAATTTATTTCTTTAAATTCAGACATCAACCTAGAATTTAAAATTATAAAAAATTTTCCATTATTTTAAAAATTATATCAAAAAATGCAACTTTTTAAAACAATCATTTTTTATACTTTCATAGTATATTTTCCAAAAAAGGATATTTTTTAATTAAATTTTCTAATCATACAATAATTTCAATACCATATTTCTGAGCTTTTTGAAGCTTACTACCTGGATCTTGTCAAACTAAAATAAAATTCGTTGTTTTTTTAGGTTGTTCATCCCATTCAGCTCAAAAAGATTGTAAAATTTCTACCAACTTAGATCTAGTTATAGGAAATTTTCAAGTTATACTAAAATGTATTCATACTAACGGTTTATTTTTTTCTTTATCTGCTTCTTTAATTTCTTCAAATTCTTCAAAAATATTAAATTTAACTCAGACTTCATAAAGCTGCTTTATAACATCAATATTTTTAGGTTCAGTTAAATACTTTTTAAGAGATTTAACAGTCTTTTCTCATATTCCATAAATACTACTAACAAAAATTTCATCAGTTAAAAGATTAATTAATTGTTCCCGATCAAAACTATCAATTAATCATTCTAATATTTTTATCCAATCTTTTTTAACTTTAGAAGCTTCCTGTTCAGCTTTTTTCTTTAATTTCAAAAATATAGCTTTTTCTAACAACTTAGAAGTCTTTTTTCATACATATCTTATACCTAATGCATTTATCAATCTCCATAAATATCTATTTTTAGACTCTTCTATTTGCTTTAATAAATCTTCCACTCTTTTATAGCCCATTAAAGGCAAACTCAAAAGTTTAGCTTTATTTTGTGGTAATTTTAATAAATACAAATCAGCATAATGTTTAACTAATCAACTATCAACTAACATATCTATCAATTTATCTCATAATCATTCTATATCCATACAATCTTTACTAACAAAATACTTTAATCTTTCTTTTAACTGAGCAGGACAATTAATATTACTGCAATAGTAATATACTTCATCAACAAATTTTACAACTTCACTTCAACAGACAGGGCAACAGTTAGGTGGTAAAATTTTAATAAAAATTCATTTATTTACTAATCATTCTATTAATCTTAAAAATTTATCCCGACATTTTAAATTTATATTTTCTACTAACACTTCGTCTATATTTAAAGCATCTTTATCATAACATATAATATCTTTTTTCCATCGATCTGAAACTTTAAACTCTATATTATCTTCAAAATTTTTTAACCAATTTTTATATACTATTTTCACAGCTTCTTTTAAATTCAATTTATTTCCGGCAGTTAAATCTATATTCTTTAAATCTTTTTTAACATTATCCCAATTAATTTCTATACAATCAGTATAATTTCTTCTCTCAACAACTGGATTAACTACATAAGGTATTACTTCTCACGATCTTATTACCCATACCCAATCTCAAATTCTAATATCTTTTTCTTTAATAAAATCAAAATTATGTAATGTTGCTCTAGAAACAGTAACTCATCAAATTTCAACAGGTTGAAGATTAGCCACAGGTGTAATAATACCAGTTCTACCAACTTGGAAATCTACTGATAACAATTTAGTTACAACTTGTTTAGCAGGAAACTTATAAGCTATAGCCCATCTTGGATGATGTGCTGTCATTCATAAAACTGGCCAAGTCCACAAATTATTTACTTTTATAACTAATCAATCAAATTCTATATCCTGATTTTCAAAAAATTTTAAAGTATCTTCAGAAGTACAAATGTTAATAAGCTCATCAACACTATTTGCTATTTTTTCCCATCAAAAAACCGGAAGTCATATATCTATAAAAAATTTTATAACGTCATCTTGGCTAATTTTTGTAAAATCTTTGTCTAAAAAAATAGAAAGTTTAAATAAACTCTCAAATAACAATTCATTTTCATCACTTACAAAATTTCTCAATTCTTCTAACTTAACATTTTTTTTTAAATTTTCCTTTAAATTTTGATCTATATCTAAATATAGCAAATCATAAACATATATTACAAGTCATCTTTTTGCTGTCTGTTTAGGATCTAATTGTCTCAAACTTCAAGCAGCTGCATTTCTAGGATTAGCAAAAAGAGGTAGTCATTTTTCTGCTCTTTCTTTATTTATCCTTTCAAAACTAGTTTTTGGCATTAAAACTTCTCATCTTAACCTTAACTGTTTTATATTTTTAGCTCTATCTAAAACAAGAGGAAGATTATATATAGTTTTTACATTCTCTGTTACATCTTCTCATTCTAATCAATCTCATCTAGTAATAGCTTTTTTAAAGATTCAATATTCATAAACTAATTCAACAGAAGAGCCATCAAACTTAGGTTCAACATGATAAGAAATATTATCTGTTAAATTCAACTCTTTCTTTACAGGCTCTATATTTCTAATAACAAATTCTGCCCATTGTTTAATATCTTCAGGATTATAACTGTTATCCAACGACAATAATGGCATTTTATGTTTCTCTTTTTTAAATTCTTCCTGGATTGGAACATTCAACCTTTGGGTAGGACTATCTGGTCTTATTAATTCAGGAAATTTCTGTTCTATCTTTTTCAAAAAAGCAAACAATTTATCATATTGCCAATCTGAAATAACAGGTGAAGCTTTTACATAATAAAGCCAATTATGATAATTTATAACATCTATTAAATCTTTATAAATCTTTTTAACACTATTTATATCTAAATTATCTAGATTAACTTTTTCTACTAAATCAAGAAGATTATCTGTCTTTTTCAATAACTCCTTATCATCCCACATTTATAATTAGTAAAAAAATAAAAGGCTAGAAGTATTTTCTAGCCTTTATCTTAAAAAAAGACATTTTAGTTTCAAGTCTAACTATTTCAAATTTGTCAAATCAAATCAGCCATTGGCAAAAATACTGAAGCTGCAATAAATCATACAAGTATTGCTACAAAAGCCATCAAAAAAGGTTCAATTAATTTAGTTAATCCCTCTATTTTAGAATGCAATTCATCTTTATAAAAAGAAGACATTTTTAATAAAACATCTCACAAATTTCAGGTTTTTTCTCAAATTCATATCACTTGAACAAGTATTGGTTCAAAAAGCCAACTACCTTCAATAGACTCTAAAAATCACAATCATACTTCTATATCTTTTTTTATATCTAAAACTTTATTTTTATACCAATAATTTCCTAAAACATCACTAATTTGTGCTAAAGCTTCAGGTAAACTAACTCATGCATTATAAAAATCTCACAACATTTTAGAAAATCTATAATAATTATACTTTCTTACTAAATCTCAAATAACAGGTGCTTGTATTAAAAATTTATCTACAACCATTTTAAACATCTCTACAGTTTTGTATAAAAATATAAATCATACAATAACACCTATAATACTTAATAACAAAATATACCAATAACCTTTCACAAAATCAGACATTGCTAAAACAAATTTAGTAATTTCAGGAAGTTTATCTTTAGAAGGAAATAAATCTACAATAGTAGGAACTACTTTCCGTAATAATATTAAAACAGCACCGATAGCAAATAAAATTACAACAGTAGGATACATCATAGCAGACTTAATTCTTCATCTCAATTTAGCAAAACTTTCTAACTCATCAGCCATATTTTGTAATACTTCAGGCATATTTCACATTGTCTCCGAGGATCTAACTAATGCTATCTCAGAAGGAGAAAAAAAATATCAATAATCTGCCATTGCATCAGAAAGAGGTAATCATGCATTAACTTTCTCTATAAGACCATTCAAAATTCTTTTCATTCAAGCATGTTTCTCAGATTCTTTAATACTTACCAAAGCATCTCTAAGTCCTAAACCTGCATTCTGAGTTACAGCCAACAAACGAAAAAAATTGACTTTTTCTTTTAATCAAGGTTTAGAAACAAAAAAGTTTTCAAAAATCTCTCCTATATTAATTTGAGAAAAGTCAATAAAATCTAATAATCCAGAAAATTTAGAAAAAGTCTCAACCATCATAAAAATCAATAAAAATTTAAAACTACAATGATTTGTAATCCTTATGTTTAGTAATTCTATAAACTTCTTGTAAGGTTGTTAATCATTTAATAGCTTTCAAAACAGCATCTCTTTCCAAATTTAACATTCATTTTTTCAAAGCATAGGATTCAATTTCAAATCAAGTTTTTCATTGAAGTATCAAGTTCTTGATATCATCAGTATATTCCATCATCTCATATATTCAAACTCTTCCTTTATAACCAGTTCCCTCACATATATCACATCAACTTCCCACATAAAGATATCATTTTTTAAAATCCTCCCACATTTCAGCAGTAATTCATCTAGATTTTAATTCATATTGAAGGTTCTGTTTAGGCATACTTGCAATTGCTTCAATAGCATATTGATATAATTTTGGAAATTTTTCTTTTACATTTATTTTTGTTTTACAATGTTGACATACTCTTCTAGTAAGTCTTTGAGCCATAACTAAATTAAAAGTACCAGCTACCATATAAGGTTTTGCTCCCATATTATATACCCTGGTTATAGTCTCAGCAGCAGAATTAGTATGAATAGTAGAAAAAACAAGATGTCAAGTCATTGCTGCTTCCATAGCAGTTTCTAATGTTTCCCAATCTCTTATTTCTCCCACCATTATAATATCTGGATCTTGTCTTAAAGCTGCTCTAAGTCATTGAGCAAAGGTATATCAAATATCAGCTCTAACTTGAGATTGATTTAATCAATCCATTTTATTTTCCACTGGATCTTCATAAGTAGTAATATTAACTTCAGGTTTATTAAGATAAGCTAAACATGCATATAAAGTAGTAGACTTTCAAGATCATGTTGGTCAAGTAGTTAAAATTATTCAATTAGGAAGATTTATATTCCTAAATAAAATTTCATGATTTATCCCTTCAATACCTAAATCTTTAAGAGGAGGTATTTTCTTAGATTTATCAACTATACGCATTACCAATTTTTCTCACCAAACAGTAGGTAATGTATTTGCACGAAGATCTATTTCTTTATTTGTTAAAGTAACTGTTGAAACTCTTGCATCCTGAGGCAATCTTTTTTCATCTGGACGCATTTGACCAGATTCTATTTTGAACTTTGCAATTATACTATCATGAATATTTTTAGGATATTGAATTATTTCTTTTAAAATACCATCTATTCTCAGCCTTATCCTACAATAGCTTTCATAAGGTTCTATATGTATATCTGACGCTCACATCTCTACAGCTAAAGTCAACAAGTTATCAAAAATTCAAATAGTATCAGCATTAACTATAGCTTCTTGTAATCACTCTAAAAACTGATTAACATTATTGTTTACAGTCATTTATTGAAACAAATACAAAATAAAATATTCCTATATAATTATTGCTTACATAGTCAATTTTCATTTAATATTCTATATATTTCAAAAAGTTTGATAGCATATTGATAATTAGAATAACTTTTTCTATTTTTTGAAATCTTTTCAATATAAGAAAGCATCTCTTTGTAATTAAAAATCTGTTCTGTACTTATTCTAGAAGTAGAAGACAAAGAACTTATCTTTTTGTTAATTACATTTTTAGCTATATTTTCATCCAATAGAATATTCCTATCTTTTCCAAAACAAGCTTTTCACAAAACTTTTTTAATTTCAGCAATTTCTTCATTAGATATACTTCTACCTATAATATCAAAATCTATTTTAACAATAAATCATTTATTAATTTCTACATTTTCATAATTTACACTTTGAACTCTATTAAAACTAAAAGACTTTAAATCTATTAAAGGTGGTAAATAATAATTAAGAAAATCTCTTATAAATTTCTTTTTTGTTTTCCAAGAAGAATTCCTATCTCCTAATTTGTAAGCCAAAACAGGTATATTAATATATTTTTGTTTGAAATTAAAATAACATCTTCTATCTAATGAATTACAAAACGCACTCCTTTTAATAACAAATTCAATAACATCTTTGTCGATATATTTTTCTCTCTCACCAAATTTTACCCATCTATAAATATCCTCTCATATTTGTTTATCCGTCAAATTAGGATGATTTTCCTTGATTCATTGAAATAAATAATAAAAAAATTCATTGATCAAACTTATATTTCTTTTATTAGAAGTCATAGAAATTTTTCAAATAAGAGCCAAAAAATTAGCTCTATTAGGACAAAACACTTCCACACTTATAGGTATTCTAAAAATACTTTTCTTTTTATCTTCTTTAATATCTCAAATCTTTAGAGATTTCACTTCATTTCATCTAAAATTAGATCACAAATCAACAAAAAATTTAGTCCACCTAGAAATTAAATTTGTATCTATGAAAGGATTACTCTCAATAAATTTTTTTCAAATTAAAGTTATATCTATTTTTCAACTATATGGATCCTTCCAAATATTAAGTGAAGGTAGATAAAAATTGACTAACAAATTATCATAAGCAGACTGGTATGATAAAAATTTTTTATGAAACAACTCTTTTTTCTTTAAAACTTTTATATAATCCTCTACTATATCAATAATTTTTTTATCGGAATAGTCTTTAGTCGTTATTCCTAGATTTACCAAATACTCCAATTTTCTATTCTCCTTATTCATAAAATTAACAAAACTATAAATAGAAAAGACAAAATATCATATAGCCAGGCAGCTAACAATAATTAGTAATAAAACAACCGTTAATTTTAGCTTTTCTACCTTAATATTTTTTACATATACATTACCACCTTGCAAATTTTTATTAGACATTTTTATTTATTTGAATAAATAAAATCATAAATTTCTCTAACAACTTCTGGTTGTAATTTAACATTAAAATTAAAATTACTTTCATCAAATGTTGTTCAATCTTTCATTTTCTTCGTTGTAATCTTTAATTGATTAATTTTTATATTATCTCATTCTATTAAACGAGATTGTCTAAGTAAATTCAAATAAGTAACTATTAAAAATACATGTAAATTTTCTAAAATATTCTTTACTTGCCTCATACTTCAGTATACCTTATTAACTGTCAAGTTTTCATCATTACATTTTTTTCAGTTAATAAACCAGTTTATTAACTGATTTAATCATTCAATATTTTCCTTGTAGGTTCTTATCAAAGTAGAGAATCCTATTTGTCTGTTTTTTGGATCAAGTGTATTAAAAATTATCTGTATATTAGAATACTTATTATCCTTTGACTTATTTATAATAAAACTTACTAACTCTTTAAAAAATCAAGGATTAAAAATATTTCATATTTTTAATACATTATTGTAATAATAATCAAACTCTCCTACATTACAAGTCTGCCGGTCTAATTCATAAGGATTTAAATAACACATTTTCAAAAAATTTTTTATATCTTTCTCTCATCTAGATGTATAATATGAAACCCATCTTGCCAACTCTAACTGTTTACAAACTAAATTATCCTCTCTCAAAAAAGTATCACTTTCAATAAATTCTTTCATATAGGAAGGTAAATATTTATATAATTGCATAATAGATACTATCTTTAATCAATCTACTGCAAATAAAATATTAGATATATCTCCTCCTTTTATAAGCTCATCTATCTGCTTTGGCAAAAAAGCGTATCTAGATATATCATGAGTTAACTCATCAATCTTTCTTTTAGCAGACTTTATTTGAGAAATTAAATATTTAACTTGTTCTGATAAAATTTGTCTCTTTTCAAGATATGAGATATTAGAATTTATAAAACTATCTATCTGCCTTTCTATTGCCTTTTTACTAGCTTTGGAGGATATTTTCTCTAAATTGATATTTATATTCTCATTTCCTTTATTTAAAAATTTATCTATTACATTATCTTTTATCAATTTTCACAAGTTATAACTATATCTACTTATTCATTCTTGAGGAATTTTTCAATAAAAAAAGGACTTATAATAAAAATCTACAGAATATACAAAATATAAAAATATTAATAAAACAACTAATATAACTACTAAGTTACTTACCTTTTTCTTTAGATTCAACCATAGTTCTCTCTGTTTTCTTATATCAAAATCTTCCATAGAAATATCCTCATTATCTTCTATATTTTCTAACTCAATTGATAAATTTTTCTCTTCCATTTAATTTACCTAAAGATATAAAATCTTTATAATTAAGTTTAACCAAAAAATAAAATTTGTCAAATTTTTATAATATCTTTAAAAACTATCTTCAATTTCTTTTATCCTATCTCTTAAAACAGCTGCTTTTTCAAATTCCCAATTTTTAATTGCTTCATCTAACTGTTTTTTTAAATCTTTTAAAATAATTTCTTTCTCCTTTTTAGTCAACTTCTTTAGTTTTTTCACTTTTCACCTTTTCACAATTTGAAGATTAAAAATTAACTGTTCATCAGTTTTAACAACTTCTAACGACTTTATGTTAGAAACAGCCATCTCTGGCTTTATTCAATGTTTTATATTATATTCTTGTTGAATATGTCTTCTACGCCATGTTTCCCATAAAGCTTTAATAATTGATTCAGTAAAACTGTCAGCATACAACACTACTTCACTATTAGGATTTCTAGCAGCTCTACCAATAATTTGAATCAACGATGTTGTAGATCTTAAAAATCATTCTTTATCAGCATCTAAAATAGCAATAAAAGTAACTTCTGGTAAATCTATTCACTCTCTAAGTAAATTAACTCATACTAAAATATCTATTTCTCAAGATTTAAGTTTTTTGATAATCTCCCATCTATCTATAGTATCAATCTCACTATGGAGATAATAAGCTTTGTATCATTTAGATACAAGAAAATTGGTTATCTCTTCAGCTGATCTCTTTGTTAAAGTCAAAATTAAAATTCTTCATCACTTATCAATATGATAATTAATTTTTCAAAATAAATGATCAATAAAAGGAGGTACTTTAAGTGCTTTATTTACAGTAGAAACTTGTAAAAAATCTTTTAAATTTTTATATTTAATGTTCATTTTTATTTAATCTTTTTAAAAACTCAAATAACTCTTTATTGTGCTTCCTTAATTGTTCATTTTCTTCCCTTAACTGTTCATTTTCTCTCAATAATTTATCTATAATTTTTTCTAAAAACTGTACTTTCTCTTCTAGCTTTTGATTTGTCTTCTTTAAATAAACCATATAATTTAACAATTCTTTTAACTTTTGTTTAATTTCTTTATATAAGTTCTCCCAACTTGAAAATCTATTTAAATCATATTTAGAAATATCTAAATTTAATATTTTAGCTAACTCAAGAACTTTTCATCAGATAATTCACAACATCATACTTTGCTTCAAAGTTTTTGCAGAGACTTTTTTTTCTTTAGAATTTCTTTTCTTTAAAGAAAAGAAAGACATTATATTCAAATTTATAATATAAAATTTAAAATTTTTACTCTTCCAGCTTTATACCTTTAAGACTTACTATAGCTGAAATCATTTTTTTTAATCAACTATTTACAATTCTATTAAAAGTAGGAGCAGAAACTCCCATTTTTTCTGCTCATTGTTGCATATTTAGTCACTCAACATAGACTAACCTCAAAGCTTCTAACTCATCTTTTTTCAACTCTACAAACTCTAAATCATGACCTGGTACTCACGCAGGCTTATACAAAATAAAAGGATACTTATAACAAATTTTTCTAGGCTTTGGTCTTCTTGGCATTATATCAAGATTATTTCCCAATTAAAACAATATACATACTTAATTACATTCCTTACAACTACTATCATCTCTCCGGTCAGCATGATAAACAATTATC
>CAYNHJ010000003.1:21302-30673 GCA_964397125.1 uncultured Candidatus Peribacteria bacterium | reverse complement strand
TAATTCTATATTTCAATCTTTTACAAAATAATCAAATTGCTTTATAATTTCTTTATCTTTTAAATTATTTTTCATCTGATAGTTTATTTAAACAAGTTAAAGAAATAATATAAAATTTTTCTTTATTAAAAACTGGTAAAAGTTTACTTCACTCTCATAAGGTTCAAAATATTCTATGTCTTTTTGTATCATTTGATCTAAATCCATTTCTCTTTTCAACTTTCCATTTTAAAAATTTTTCTAAATTTTGTTTTTTAAATTCTTTATCAATATAATTTTTATCAAAAACAACTATTTTGTTATTGTTTAAATCAAAAAGTTGGTCTTCTTTTTCAATAAGAAACTCCTCTAACTTTAACTCTGAATTAATATCTTCATCTAATCAAATTTTTCCAAATCCCAACTCCCATTTTCAACCAACAAATCAAAATAAATCCAAAAATTTAGCAAAATTATTAATTAAATTTTCAAACTCTTCTGTATTAATTTTTATATTTTCAAATTTTACTAAATTATTATCAAAAAATCTATCCAAAGCACTATGAAAATTTAAAGTAAATGCAAATTTTTTAAATCTTTTAGGCATATACCATCATTTCTTTTTATATGAAATTTCACTAAAATAATTTCGTCATGACCTTAATCCTTCAACAAAAAAATTTCATAAATCCTTAATTTCTAATTCAACCAATCCTCTCCATCTATCCTTCCCAAACAAAAATTCAACTAAATTTCATTCAAAAATTTCTTTTCAATTCAAATATACATTAAACGATATTAATCTTTTTCAGTTTTGTTTAGTGTTATCACTTTTAAAAAGATTCTTTATTATTTTACAAAATTCTTTATTACTCTTATTTTCATCACAACTACACCACAAAAATACTTCAAACCAAAATCTAATACTTCCATAAATTGAAGATGGTCTTATTTCCTTCATTTCTCACCATGCATCCCCAGTCCAAACTGGAGTAAGAGATTTGAAAGAAAATTGTAAATTAGCCATTTAAAAAAGTTAAAATCATAAATTTCTGTTATTATTTTTTATTTAAAAGAAAATAAATAAATTTTCAAGCTATATTTAAACTTTACATTTTAAACCAATACTGTTTTCCATACTACTTTAGTTAAACTCAAACCTAATATAAGAAAGTAAAAATTTATTTTAAATTTTAATATCTTTATAAGAAATATACTTAAATCTCATAAAAAAGCAAATTTTTATCATTTTTATTATTTAACACAAAATTTTTATCTAAATCTACTTTCAAAAGTCTTAATCATTTTTACAAATAAAAGTTATAAACTCTACCCCCTCAATTAGGAATTTCTACAAAATCATATTTCAAAAAATTACCCTCTGCAGCTTTCTCAATATCCTCAAATCTCCAATTAGTATAATCAATTTTAAATTCTTCTCAATTTACTTTGTAAATTTGCGGTCTTCTTTCCCGATGATGAAGTAAAATTAAATTTCAAGTTGGTTTTAGAGTCCTACTAGCTTCTGCAAAAAAGTGATCTAAATCTTTCACATAAAATAAAACAAAAAAAGCTAACTCTAAATCAAAATATCAATTTTCAAACAGCCAAGGGTTGTTGATATCTCATATTACTTTTTTTACCCAAGATTTACATTGGTTTAACATTTCATGAGAAATATCAAAAGCAACATACTCGTCAATTCTTTTATCTTTAAAATATTTTGAAAGTCTACAATCTCCAGCTCATATATCTAAAATTTTTAATCATTTTAAATTTCTTGGTAAAAATCTTTGCCATAACAAATTATCTCGCCTATCTAGTTTTGAATGATATTTTTTATAAATTTTAGCAATTTTATCATAACCTTCCTTAGGAGATAATACTTTTACTTTTTCTTTCTTGTAAGACATTTTAATAAATTTTAACACCGGTGTTAAAATTAAATTACCTTTGTAATACTTTTATAAAAATATCTGACGGTACCGAAACTTTTCACATTTGAGCTAACCTTTTCTTTCATTCTTTTTGTTTTTGTAAAAGTTTCCTTTTTCTAGTTACATCTCATCAATAACACTTTGCTAAAACATCTTTTTTAAGAGCTGGAATAGTTTCTCTGGCAATTACAGATCACCCTATAGCAGCTTGTATTGGTATAGCAAATAAATGTCTAGGTATCAACTCTTTTAATTTTTCTACTAAAGACTTTCATATTCTATACGCTTTGTCTTTATGTACTATCATAGAAAAAGCCTCTATTCTTTCTTTATTTATCAAAATATCTAATCTTACTAAATCATTTGGCTCATATCAAATCATTTCATAATTCATAGTTGCATATCATTTAGTTAAACTTTTTAGTTTATCATAAAAATCTACTATTATCTCTCACATAGGCATTTTATATTTCCAAAGCAGTCTTCAATCATCAATGTATTGCATTTGTTTCAAAACTCATCTGTATTCTTGAGCCAATTCCATAATATTTCAAGAAAATTTTTCTGGTCATACTATCTCTACACTAACTATAGGTTCTAAGACAACTTCTATATCTCATTTTTCTGGCATATCAGCACCAGATTTGACAATAATCCATTTAATTAAAATTTGTTCCAAAAACTCTTTATCTTGTTTAGATAGCTGTTCATATGTTTTATCTAACAAATTTATTATATATTCTAAAAAATCATCTTCTGAAAAACCTTTTAATATTTTTCTAAATTGTTCAAAATCTAACAAATCACTAGAGTAAAGATATTCTAAAATATATTTCCACCAATCTCATTTTAAAAGCCAAGTAACATTATTACCTCCACTAATCTGAAAAGCTAATGAAGAACTTCTAACTTGTACTAAATATACAACAGATGGTGTAGTAAAAATAGTTTCTACATCATATTCTCTTTTTAATCTTTCTTTAATTATCTCCATATGCAATGTTCCTAGAAAACCTACTCTAAAACCTTGTCATAAAGCTTTATTCACTTCAGGCTCCCATACTATAGAAGAATCATTCAAAGATAATTTTTCAAAACTTTCTCTTAATTTTTCGTACTCTTCTGAATCTAAAGGATAAACTCAAGCGTAAATAAAAGGTTTTACCTTCTTAAATCATGGCACACTATAGTTTAAAAGTTGATTTTTAGATACTTCCACTCATTTTTCTAATTTTAAAATTGTATCTCATACTTGAGCATCTCTAACAGATTTTAGTCATGTTATTATATATCCAATTTCTCATTCTCTAAGCATTTCATCTTTTACATAATCAGGAGAAAAATACCCTACTTCTGTAGGTTTTATCTGTGTTTCAGAATGCAATAATGATAAAATTTCTCAAGCTTTAATGTAACCATCTACTACTTTCACATAAGTAACCACTCCTCTATATTTATCATAAATACTATCAAAAATCAAAGCTCTTCAAGAGATTCATTGAAGTTGTGTTTTATAAAACTTTTCTTTATACCTTTCTTTAAAGGTTTTAGGATCAGGTATTCTTTCAACTATAGCATCTAAAACTTGTTCTACATTTTGGCCTGTTTTTGCTGAAACTTTTAATATTTTATCTGCAGATATTCAAATTAAACTTTCAATTTGTTTAGCTATACGTTCAGGTTGAGCAGCAGGTAAATCAATTTTGTTTAATACTGGAATAATTATTAACCCATAGTCTAAAGCCATATAAAGAGTTGATAAAGTTTGAGCCTGAACTCATTGAGTAGCATCTACTAATAAAATTGCTCATTCAACAGATGCTAGACTACGACTAACTTCATATTGAAAATCTACATGTCCTGGTGTGTCAATAAGATTTAATTGATATCATTTCCGCCACATTCTAACAGGGGTAAGTTTGATAGTTATTCATCTTTCTTGTTCTAAATCCATTTTATCTAATACCTGTCCATGCTCTGCTTTTTGAATAGTTCAAGTTATTTCAAGCATTCTATCAGCTAAAGTTGATTTTCAATGATCTATATGTGCAATAATACAAAAATTTCTTATTTTTAAAATATCATAGGAACTTTTCATTATAGTTATAGTTTAATTTAATTCTAAACTATTATATTAGTCTTAAAATTAAAGATTTATTTGTTTTTTTCAATACTAAAGAAAATTTATAATAGGCTTGCTATCAGGTTTAATCTGTTAAGGATTTTATATTGACTTTTATTTTAAATTTAGTATTAATTAAACCAAATTTAGTATTCAATAAAATTAAATAATGAAAAACATAAATAGTTACTATAATTGGCAGGTAATAACTGCACAAGATGGATAATAAAGAAAGCATTTGAGTTGCAGGATTTGTATGAGATTGTGCTGCTATTGTAGCTAATTATCAAAATGAAATTATCTGAATTTTACATGTATGATGGAAAGGAGCTTCAAAAGATGTAATTGGCAAATTTATTAAAGAATTAATTATAGAAATTGGAGATTGGGGCAGTTGAAAAGAATTAGAAAAAGTAAAATTTTTTATATCACCAATGGCAGGAAATAAATATGAATTTTCAGTTAAAGATTTTATAAAACATTTTAATCCTATTTTGGAAAAATACTGAATACCTACAAACAAAATTTTTAAACAAATATCAGATGATAAATGATATTTGTTTTTGAGAAAAGTTATTAAAATTTTATTCGAAAAAAACTGAATAAATCCTGAAAAACAGTTATATTTTCATCCTGCTGATACAACTAATACAAATAACAATCGACCATCTTATAGACTATTTAGACAATGAAAATATCCACGAAATGATAGATTAGCTGCTATATGAATTATTAGATAATTTTATCATTTTTATTATAAATCATCTTTCTCCTACTTGCCAATCTTCTGGCCTAAATCTTTCTGCTATCCTTATCCATTGGGTAGCTCTGATTTGTACTATTTCATCAACGAAAAATTGGTTTTCATACTCTTTTAAAACTTGTATAACTTGATTTGCTGTGGGAACCCATATAAGTAAAATACCTCCTGTTTTTAGCATTTTTAAAATATTTTGTTTAGCTTTTTCAGGATATCTTATATCTAAAATTCATTTATCAAAAAAATTATGATATTTTGAAGAAATCTCGTTCTCAACTATATCAAAATTTACAACTTTATGATCAAAATTATATCAAACAAATTTCTCCCATAATTTAATATTTTGTGTTGCTAAATCTATAAATTCCTGTCTTTTTTCAAAAGAATAAAGTTTTACTCAACTATTAAGTAAAACTAAAGATAAAGCTCAAGAACCTATTCAGGACTCAAAAACTACATCTTTTTTACTAGTTCATAAAAGATTTATAATTTGATAACTATCGTTTGGATAAATAATTTGTGTCTGCCTTTTAATTCCATAAAGAATATAATCAGAAAGTGTTGGCTTTGTAATTAAATAATGTTTATTTCATAACTTAAAAGTTCCTCAATAACCGATTTTTTTTATTTTTTCAAAAGATATACTTCCTTTGGAATTTGAAAATTGTTTTTTTTCTTCGGTCATTAGATACTTTTTATTCTTCTCGGGATATTTTTCAATTATCAAATACATATTTGTCTTTTATTTCAAGGACTAAATCTAACAGCCAAGAAAATATTTCTTTATAATCAAAAATTGTTAATTGTTCTCAAGAAAAAAGCTCATTTACTAATTCATTCAATTCAATTTCTATAAAATCGCTTATTTCATTTAATGAAATAAACTCAAAAAAATTTAAAATATCTTTATTAATTTTTAGTTTTGAATTTAATATTTCATAAACATCTTTAATAGAAGGAAAATTTTTAGAATTCAAGAAAATAAATGGTAAGATATCGATAATAATTTTATATTCTGCAATCAATTTTCAAATTTCTTTTTCTAATTCTAATATTTCATCAATATTGTCATCAAAATCTTCTATAATCTCAAAATAATAATCCAAAGTTTCTAATAAATTTACTCATTTTAAAACAAACCAAAGTAAAAATAAAAAACTAGTATACAAATAAACAAAAATTTTCTTATAAACTTCCCAATTTTCTTTTGACGAATATATATAACGTAAAAAATTATCACAAAATTTGTTAAAAAATAAGAAAAAAAATGATTTTTCACTTAAGAAATCTTTTAATTTAATTTTATTTTTAGTTAACAAATCTTCTCAAATAATACTATCATAATTAAAATTTACAAAATCATAAGATAACGAAAATTTAGTAGAATTCTGATCATTTAAAATAAAATCAACATCATTTAAATTTATCTTTTCCCTTTCTGCTATAAGGGAAAAAAATAAAAATTGCAAAATAGATATATTTGCTATAAACTCTTCCCAAAAAAGCTTTTTATCCTCAGAAGTTTTACCGAAATCTAAATTGTATTCTTTTTCTAACTTTTTAAGTAAAAATTGATAATTATTATCTTCATCAAAATAAGTATCACTATAAATAATAGCCCTGTCTTTTATATTATCTTTTAAAAGTCTTTTATATAATCAATCAATAACAGATGAAAAGTTTTTATATAAAAATTCAATTTCTTTTCTTCATTTTTCTGAAACAAATGGCAAAAAAATATCTTTTAAAAGAGACAAAATGTCAATTTCTATTCAAAAAATATATTCTTTAGAAAAAAAATTTCAATAAACATTAAAGTCTATATTATAATTGTCTAAATTTTTTCTAATATAATTTACAATTCTGTTTATCTCTTGAGAAAAAACAGCTAAAATATATTTATCCTCCAATTCTCATAACAAATTTGTTATTAAAGAAATTTTAATATCTAAATTAATTCATTCCAATGAATTTCGAAACTCTGAGTCATTTTTAAAACTAAATACATCTTTAAAGTAATTTCTATTATAAATAAAAATATCTAACAATTTATAAAATATCCCTTTTTTATCAGAAATTGAATAATTCTTATTAATATACTTTTTTAACTTTTTCAGTAAATTATGTAAAAAATTGCTTCATTTAGTTGAATAAATGTAATATATCAAATCATCTATCACTATAGAATAATCATTTTCTTTTTTTACAAAAACAACAAATAAGTTAAAAATAAAAGATTTTATCAACTTTTTTCTTTTTAAAACATCAAAAAACTCATTTACAGATTTAAAATTATCAACTAAACTTTTAAAAAAACTAATTTGCTTTTCAAAAGTTTCCATAGAATAAGGAATAGATTCCATTACAAAACTATTTATAGATCTAAAATTATCTCTTCCTCTTCTCCTGTCTCCAAGTTTTTAATTTTATAAATTCACTTTTTAACTTCATCTTCTCCCATTGTAATAACATATTTATATCCCATCTTATCTGCATATCTGAATTGTTTTTTTAACTTTTCAGGATAAGGATATATCTCAACAATTTTACCTTCTTCTATTAATTTTCTCATAAGTCTAAAATTTTTAACAAATATATCTCAAAACCCAAAATTAACTATCAAATATTTTTCTTCCCTCTGTATAGATAATTTTTCTAAAATAAAATCAAATAATCTATTTATTCAAATACTTCCTCAAACTCAACTAAAATAATCCTTTTTAGGATCAATATATCCAGTAAGATTATCATATCTTCATCATGAACATATACTTCAAATACTCTCTCCTCCTTTAATAAAAGTTTCAAAAACTGTTCAACTATAATAATCTAATCCTCTAACAATAGTCAAGTCTTTCACAATAAAAAATCTATCTCTTTCTCAAAAAATTTCTAAAAATTGAGAAACTCAACTGTATACTACATCCAATTCTGATTCTCCCTCAAAAAATATATCAACTTTTGCAAACTGTAACTCTTGTTTTAATTTATTTTCATCATTTAAAATTTCTTTCAACTTTTCATATACATTTTCAGATTTTCCATCATTTAATACTAATTTTTTCAATTCTTGATAAAACTTATCTTCTCATATTTTCCAAAATTTATCAAGCAAATTAATAAAAGATTTTTTAAAATTTTCACTAAATCATATTTTAGAAAAGTACTCCAAAATTCAATCAATAATTTTTCTATTATTTAATCTTAAAGTAATTTTAGTATCTAAATTTAGACTTTTAAAAATTTTACTTAGTGTAAGCATTAAAACTCAAATAATTTCTATATCATACCAAATATAATCTTTCTGCACAATCTCTTCTTTTTTTAATTCTGATTTTTTAGATAGCTCTCCTGTTTTTTTCCAGATAACATCTATATCACATTGAAAAAATTCTCTATATCTTCATTTTTGTTGTCTTTCTCAACGCCATACAGATTGAATTTGATATCTTTTAAAAGGAAACCACAATTCATTTTCATGATCAATTACATACCTAGCAAAAGGTACAGTCAAATCAAAATGAAGACTATAATCTTTTTTATCTTTTTCACATCATTGAGCTAATCAATAAAGTCAAAAAATTTGTTTAGAAACTTCTTCTCAAGATTTAGCTAGTAAAACATCATTTCTTTCTACAGCAGGAGTTTGAATATGATGATATCAAAAAGATTTGTAAGTGGACTCGATAATTTCTATCAACTTATCAAAAATTGCTTGCTCCTTAGGTAAAAATTCAGGAAATCATCCAGGCTTTAACATTTGATTTTTGTAAAATTTTAAATATTAATTTTAAATATAATCATTTTACTTTTTAAGTAAAGATATTTTTAATGATATTACCTGTTTTTTCAAATTTATCAAAATTAGAAAAACATTTAAAATTTTTAAAACAGATTTTAAAAGACATTCCTTTCTTTTTAGTTTGATGAGCAATTAGAGATTTACTATTAGATATAGAAACCCAACTTGATGATATTGATCTTACTGCTAAAGGAAATCCTAAAGAAATTTTTGAAATTATAAAAAATAATATCAAAAATCTTAATAATATATCTATATTTCAAACAGAAAAATTTTGAACTATTACTCTAGTAAATAAAAACAATAACACTAAATATGAACTTACTCCATTACGTGAAGAATGACAGTATTTAGATTTTCGCCATCCTAAAGAAATTATTTGGACAGATTCTGTTGTGAAAGACAGTATAAGAAGAGACTTTACTATAAATGCTATGTATTTTACAATAATAGAAAATATAAATTTAGAAACATCTTATTTAAAATTTAATATCTTAAAAGACAGTAGAGATAAAACTAAACTAGAAAAATTCACTAAACTTATTAAAGAAAAGGAAAATTTATTAATTAACCAGGGAGGAAAATTAATTTTTTTGGTAACTAATGAAAAATTAGTAGATAGCTTTTTGAAAATAAATACAAATAAATTAATCGATTCCATACAAAATGCAGAAAAAATATCTTTAGAAGAAAATTTAGAAAATAAAATAAAAAACTTATATATAATTTTAGATCCTCAAAAATGAATTTTAGATTTGATAGACTGAACTA
>CAYNHJ010000003.1:8496-21202 GCA_964397125.1 uncultured Candidatus Peribacteria bacterium | reverse complement strand
TTATATATAATTTTAGATCCTCAAAAATGAATTTTAGATTTGATAGACTGAACTATACGTGCTGTTTGAAATCCAGATAATAGATTTCAAGAAGATGCATTGAGAATAATAAGATGAATAAGATTTGCTATTATTTTAAATGAAAAAATAAGAAAAAGATATTCTAACTTACGGGAAAACCGGAATAGCAAAGAAAAACCTCCACAACAATATCGGTTTGATTTTGATACAGAAACATGGCGCAGTATGAAAAAAAATTACTATCTTGTTAAATTTGTAGCTAAAGAAAGAGTAAAGGAAGAAATTCTTAGAATTTTCAAAAATTCTGATAATCCATTTGGATTTATAGCATTAATGGATGAACTTAACATATTGAAATATTTCTTTCCATATTTATGGCTAACAAAATGAGTAAACCAGCCAGTAAGATATCATCCACTTGATACATATCACCATATACTTTTAACTTTTTATCATTTTCAAAAAATAAATAAAGATTATTTAGCAAGATTTTGAATGCTTTATCATGATGTGGCAAAACCTGATCAGTATTATTATACTACAATTTGATTAACACCTGAAGAAAGGAAAAAAATGCATTGATCTTATATACATCATCCAAATCAATGAGTAGATTTTGTTAAAGAAGATTTTAAAAAGTTATGATTCTCATCAAAAGAAATAGAAGAAATAGCCTGGTATGTCAAACACCATATGAAACCTGGTGAATGGTTAAGAGGCAAAGAAAAAACAGTAGTAAAAAATTTAAAAAAGTATTTAGCCGAATATGGTTATAGAAAAACTAAAAATTTATTAGATATTTGTATAGCAGATAGATTAGGTCAATACAATCCTTTACAATCTCCTGAGATTGAATGATTACAATGGATGAAAAAAAAATTAGACGAAATTTATGCTTTACAATGACAATTTTCTAAAAAAGATTTAGCTATAAATGGATATGATATTATGAAACACTTTAATTTACAACCTGGACCAATAATTTGAAAATTAATAGATGCAGCATTTGAATGGGTAGTTGAAAATCCAGAAGAAAGAAACAAAAAAGAAAAAATTTTAAAATATTTAGAAAAATTTAATCAAAGTTAATATTATGAAACAAAACATACGGTATAAACTTTACTATCTTTCATTCTAATTCTCTCTCTTTGATTAAACTATCGGTTGTTATATATCAAGTTGTAATAATATCTTTATAAGCTTTAAAAAAACTAATATAAGATTTTCAAAAATTATCTTTATTAGTATTTTTTACCTCTATAGGAATAATACTAAAATCTACTTCATTTTGTACTATAAAATCTACTTCTGCACCACTTGATGTATTTCGATAAAATATATTCTGCCAATTCTGCTTGTTAACATTAAGCCAATTGAATATAAAATTTTCTACTATTTTCCCTTTAAAATCTCATATCCATTGATTTATTCCTAACAAATATCTCAAAAGTCATACATCATTAAAATAAACTTTGTAATATTTCTTTATTTCTTTAGAAATCTTTCATCAAGTAAATCATTCTACTTTTTCTATCAAAAAAGTATTTTCAACTAAAAAGAAAAACTTTTCAAAAACATATCTTTTAATTCAAAGCTCATCTATAATTCTTGAAATATTAATTTTACTACAAACTTTTGAAGCAATCAATTTAAGAAATTGTTGAAATTTCATAATTTCTCATTCTTTTAAAAATAGCACTATATCTTTGAAAATATAATCTTGATATATCTGCTTAAGAATTTCTATTTTTTCCTTAGGATCAGAAGTTAATACAACTTTAGGATATCAACCGAAAGTTATATATTCTTCAAATAGATTTTTATATTTAATTATTCTTCGATTTTCAAATCAAAAAATATTTTGTTCTCCTTTAAATAACAAAAATTCTTCCCAATCAAAAGGATATACTTTAATAATTTTTTTCCTACCAACTAACGAATCAGTAATTCACCTAAAAATATTCAAAGATCAACTTCATGATACAATTAGTTTAAATTTATAATCTCACCATCTTATTTTATCTATTAAAATTTTCAAAATAAATCAAATATTCTCTATATATTGAGCTTCATCAATTATCAAAAATTTTAATTTAGTCAAATCTATTTTATTCTTTATATAACTAATAAATGATGGATAATTATTAATTCAAAAGTTTATCAACTCATCTCATTGTAAAAAT
Organism: uncultured Candidatus Peribacteria bacterium; assembly: GCA_964397125.1. Lineage (GTDB taxonomy): Bacteria > Patescibacteriota > Gracilibacteria > Absconditabacterales > Absconditicoccaceae > JAMOTU01. The sequence continues at coordinate 18,998 of CAYNHJ010000003.1, read as the reverse complement.
AAAGTATTATTCTCATCAATATATCAAAATCTAATCAAACTCTTTAACAACGTTGTCTTACCTACTTGCCTAGCTCCCATCAAAAATAAAATAGTTTCCAAATCATTTAATTGTTTTTCTATCTTTTTTAAATATTTCTCTCTTCTAAACATTAAAATAATTTTAAAAAAGTTTAAAGACGTTCTAAAATATATCTTCTGTTATCTTTAATTATCTTCTGTTATCTAAAACTATCCTTATTGTTCATTTATACTCACATTTCAAATTGTATCTTCAAAATATTATCTAATTTAGAATATCTTTATTTATAAAATTCTCCGGTTATTTTACAAAAAAAATTAAACAAATCAATCTTAAATTAAAGTTCTATATATCTTACACTATCATTCCCATAATGAGATATTATTTTTAAAATATCTCCCTTTCTAACTCAATAAGATTGTAACCACTTTAAAATTCATTTTTTTTCTAATTCTTCCCAAAATCGTAATTCTGCTTCATCATTTCCCCAAGGTAAAACAAAAGTCAAATAAGTCAAATATGGATCATATACTTCCCACACTTTAATATATTTAGCTTGTGATTCATCTATATAACCTTCATCTATTAACTTTTTCAACTGTTCATTAGTAACATCTTTTATATATCTATCTTTCCTTATTTGAGATAGCTGAACTTTATCAATAAAATCAAACTTAATTTGTAAATCTCTTTTTGAAAGTAACTCTAAAATTTTATCTAAAAATTTTTCTAAACCTACTCTTCAAACAGCACTGATTTTAATAATATTGTTTTTTATACAATTTTGTGAAAAATGTAAATATTGAGAAATTTTATTAACAAAATATTTTTCTAATTCCTGCAAAATTTCATCATCATTAATTAAATCTATTTTATTAAATACAAATATTATCACTTTTTCAAACAACAATTCCTCTTCATCATTCTCAAATAATCAAAAAACTTTAAAAAATATAAAATTATCTTTACATTCTATTTTAAAATAAATATCTTTTAAAGGTTTTCAAAATAAATTTCTATCTTCTTGTAAAAATCTATATTTTAAATAAAGTTTTATCTCTTCTAAAAGATCTATAATCTCTTTAACTCATTCTTCATATCTTCATACATCATACACAAAAACCCAAATTCTAGCCTTTAAAATATGTCTTAAAAAATCATATCATAAACCTTTTCATTGACTAGCTCATTTGATAAGTCATGGAACATCTACAATAGAAAAACTTAAATTTTTATATTTTACAACACCAAGATTAGGAACAATTGTAGTGAAAGGATAATCTGCAACTTTTGCTTTAACATTGCTTATAGCATTTATTATCGACGACTTTCAAACACTAGGAAATCATATTAATGCTACATCTCAAAGCATTTGTAATTCTAAAATTAATTCTCTCTTTTCTCAAGGCTCACCTAATAAAGCAAACTGAGGAAATTGTCTAGTAGGACTTTTAAAATGAATATTTCACCAACCTCATCTTCCTCACTTTGCTGCAACAAATTTATCTCAATCTTTTATAAACTGAAATAAAATTTTTCTTGTTTTTTTATCTTTAACTACTGTTCATAAAGGAACTTTTAAAATTAAATCTTCTCATTTTTTTCAATACATATCATGTCATTTTCAATGCTCTCAATCTTCTGCTTTAAACCTTTTTTTATATCTAAAATATATCAAAGTATTTTCATCTTTTGATCCAACTAAAATAACATCTCCTCATTTTCCTCAATCTCATCAGGCAGGTCCTCCATAAGGTATAAATTTTTCTCTTCTTCAAGCTACTGCTCCATTTCATCATTTACCTCATTCTACAATAATTTCTACTTTATCATAAAATTTCATTTTAGAAAAATTATTCTTATAAAACTACCTGTTTAGTTCAAATAATAAAAGTATTTCTAGCTATACGCCAATCGTTTGTAAATTCTCAAAATTTACTTATATATCACGATTTATCTATAATAAAACCAGCCTCCTGTAACAAAAATTTCAGTTCTTTTAAAGTAAAAATATGATAATACCTGTTGAAAACTATACCACTATCAGATTTCCAAGGAATAAACAAATCATTTCGTTCATAAATTCAAAAAGAAAATATAAATTTTAATATAGATTTTAATAAACTTTTCCAATATTTTTTTAAAAACCAATAGGAAAATGACCAATTTACTAAAACAACCTTTCAATTATAATCTAAAACCCTATATATTAAATTTAAAAGTTTTAATCTATTATTTTTTCAAAATATATGTTGAAAAGAAGCTATCATAACTACTATATCAAAATATTGTTGATCAAAATCTTTAATTTTTTCTAACATATCGCCAACTATCCATTTAGCTTCTTCAATATCATTATATTTAGTTTTTGCTATTTCAATTAAATTTTCAGATAAATCTATTCATACATAATTTATTTTTTTGTTTTCTATATTATTTTTTAAATATCAAAAAAATCTTCCATCTCCACATCAGAGTTCCAAAATATTTAATTTTTGTTTAGAATAATTTATTATTTCATTTAAAACAAAATCAAATTCAGGCCATTTTCTCTTTCTAGTCTCTGAAAATTTTTTAGCCTCTAAATTGTAAAATTCTTTTAATTCTTTTGTTATCTTATAAGAATCCATTTAAACTTATTCAACTTTTTTTATAAAAATATCAAATATCAAAGTTTTTCCGCATAAAGGTGAATTAAAATCTACTTTAACTTTATCTCAAGAAACAGCAATTACTTTAGCCAACGATCATAAATTATATACTTTTCCTACTTCTGGTTTTATACCTGCATTATCAAAAATTGATTTATTTATCCACTTTATAAGTTTTGGATCACACTCTCAATAACCTTCTTCTGGAGGCACTTTAACAGTTATTTTATCACCAACCTTATGTCATATAACAGCTTTTTCAAAACCACGTATAACTTGTCATGCTCATACAATAAATTCTAATGGAGTATATGCTCTAGTAGGATTATATATGCCATATTGTTTAGCAACTTTTTCAATAGAGGTATCAACAATTTTTCAATTAGAAAGCTTTAAAATATAATCAACCCAGACTTTATTGCCAGAACTAATCACTTTAAATTCTTTTCACGAATTAAATACTCTTTCTGAAAGAGCACCTGTTGTATAAGAATTAACATAATTTTTTGAACTAAGTTTTATATTACATCAAGAAATACTAACCAAAAATAAACTAATTAAAAATAACACGTTAAACTTTTTCATAATAGCTTATTCTTTATTTTAAAATCAGCGTGTATAATTTACCTTTATCTATAAAAACTAAACCTAAATCAGTATATCAAAGAATATATCAATCAAAAGTAGTTAAAAAATTACATTTACTTTCATTACTACTGCAAACGAAAAGTTTATTATTATACTTTATAAAAACAAAATCATTACATTTTAATTTTCTAACTTTATCTACATCTCAATAACTTAATATAGGAAGAATATCACAAGTTCTTATTATTTTTCCTGTAAAATTGCCTATTTTTTCAACAGAAAGTAAAGGTAAATCGATAAAATTGTTAGAATTTACACAAATAACATAAAACCTATGTTTGTAGTTTATTTTATAACATCATTTATTTAAATTATACAATACTAATTTAGAAGAAAAAAAATTTAATTTTTTTCAATTAACTATTACAGTTTCTTCTTTATCACTTCGCTTTCTCAAAATAACAAAATTGTCTGATTTAACAAATCAGACCTTAGATTGATATCTATATCACAACACAAAATGAAATACTAAAAAAAACAGTAAAAAAGAAAAACTGCTAACTTTCAAAAACAATCTAAAAATAACACTATACATAAAAATTATTTAACCTCTAAAATTTTGATTTGATATTTTCCTTTTGGAGCTTTAACAGTAACTTTATCACCTACTCTTTTCCCCGCTAAAGCTTTTCAAAGTGGTGACTCTAAAGAAAAATGATTTGTCTCTACATTTACTTCACTAGTTCAAACTATTACTACTTCATAAATTCTTCATTTATCGTCTTCAAATTTTACTTTAGAACCATATCAAATGGTAGTTGATTTTTTTGTTTCGTCAATTATTTTTGCATGTTTAATAATTTCTTCCAATTGAGCTATTCTTATCTCAATTTGATTTTTTCTTTCCATTGCTGCATCATATTCTGCATTTTCACTAATATCTCCCTGTGCGATAGCTTCTTTTAAAGTTTCTAAAACTTTTGGAAGCTCTACTTCTTTTAATCTCTTTAACTCCTCTAAAAGTTTTTCATATCATTCTTTAGTTATATACTGATTATTTGTCTTTTGAGTCATATTTAAAAATTAATTTATAAAATAAATACTTGCTATTTTTTTGATAGTTTTTCTTTTAAATGATCAAAAGCGTGATTTACCAAATCAATAACATTTTTAAAAGGTACATCATTTTTATAAACAAAAAGCTGTCAATCTAAATCAAATCTAAAAGAACCTTCATATTTTCCTTGTTTATTTTTGGATATATTAATATCTATCTTTATTTCAGCATCTTCTTTATTTAAAAACTTTTTTAAATATCTGTCTAATTTTTGATTAATATTTTTTTCAACCAATTTTTTTATATCTTCTTCTAAAGCTGGAGTTATATCTACAAATCTATAATTAATTTTTATCCTCTCTTGTAAAGACATGAATAATATAATTTATAATATAAAAAACATAATATCTTTTTATTAATTTTTTACTATTTTTCAAGTTGTTTTAGTTTTAACTTTTTCTTTTCTAATTCTATAACTTGATTGATAAGTTGAGGTTCTATTTCTTCATGTATATATCTTTCTATAGGTCTTGCCCCATATTCAGGCGAATATATATCGTCAATAATTTGAGATATTCTCTTTTTACTAAATTTCGGTAGTTTAATTCATTCTTTATTTTTCCAATAAGAAAGAAATTCATCTAATTTTTGTTTAAAGATCTTTTCTAATATTTTTTTAGAAAGTGGTTTAAAAACAATAATGTAATCTATTCTATTTAAAAGTTCTGGAGATAAAAATTCTCTTAGCTTTTCCAACACTCTTTCTTTAATTTCTTCAAACTTCTCTTCCTCTTGTTTTTCTTCATCAAAAGAAGAAGTAAATCAAATTTTAGGAATCTCTTGAGCAAACTCTTCTGATCAAATATTAGAAGTCAAAATAACTATTGTGTTTTTAAAATCTATTATTCTACCTTTATTGTCTTTAACATATCATTCATCAAGTATCTGCAACAAAATGTTCAATACATCTGGAGATGCTTTTTCTATCTCATCAAATAACACTACAGAATAAGGTCTCCTCCTAACAGCTTCCGTTAAAACTCATCATTGTTCATATCAAACATATCCTGGTGCAGAACCAATTAATTTTGACACACTATGTCTTTCCATAAGTTCTGACATGTCAACTCTTATCAAAGCTTTTTCATCACCAAAAAATTCTTTAGCAATTAACTTTGCCAAATAAGTTTTTCAAACTCATGAAGGTCACAAAAACAAGAACGAAGCTATAGGTTTATTTCTCTTTATTACTGAAAGTCTACTTCTTTTAATAGTATCAACAACTTTTTCTATTACTTCATCTTGTCATAAAAGTTTTTCTTTTAATACTTTTTCTAAATTGATTATTTTTTCTATTTCACTCTCATTAACTTTATGTTCTGGAATTCACAATTTATCTGACAAAACTTTTCATATATCTTCAGCAGTTATAGTAGGTCTCAACTCTTTAGGTAAACTTAAAGTATTTCTAACCATTTTCATCTTTTGTTTAATCTCATCAGCTTCTAACTTCAAATCAGCAGCTTTAAAATAATCTTGATTTTTAATAGCTTCTTCTATTTGTTTTTCTATCTCTTCTAATTTCTTTTCTAACTTTTTATAATCATCATTTTCTTTCAATTTTTGAGTTAATGTAGATTTTCTTGCACAAGCTTCATCTAAAAGATCAATAGCTTTATCAGGCAAATGTTTATTCATTAAATATCTAACAGACAAATCTACTGCAGCTTCTATAGCTTCATCAGATATATTTACTCAATGAAATTCCTCAAATTTATGTCTTAAACCTTTAAGAATTTCTATAGCTCATTCTCTAGATGGTTCTTCTATTATAATTTCTTGAAACCTTCTTTTTAAAGCAGGATCTTTTTCTATATACTTTTGATATTCATCAAATGTTGTAGCTCAAATTAATTGTATCTTTCATCTTGCTAAAAGTGGTTTAAGCATATTAGCCGCATCCAAACTTCACTCTGCACTTCATGCTCACAGAATTGTATGAAGCTCATCAATAAAAAGTATAATATTATTAGTAGGATCAGATGCTTCTTCCAAAATAGATTTTAGTCTAGCTTCAAATTCTCATCTATATTTAGTTCAAGCAACTAAACTTCACATATCAAGCATAAAAATTCTTTTATTTTTTAACCTATCAGGAACTTCTCACTTTACTATTCTTTGAGCTAATCATTCTACTATAGCTGTTTTTCAAACTCCAGCTTCTCAAATTAATAAAGGATTATTTTTTGTCTTTCTAAATAAAGTATAAATTACCTGATCAATTTCTTTATCTCTTCATATAACAGGATCCAAAAGTCAAAGCTCCGCTTCTTTTGTTAAATCTGTACCAAAATATTCTATAGTAAGTTTTTTTTCTTCTTTTTGATTTCAATTATCTGTTACTATCTTTGATTGCTTAAATTCATCGTTGTTATAATTGTTAGGTTCATCTACTGTTTTAATATTTTTTATTTCAAAATTATTTTTTAACATCTTTTTTTGCTTACCTAATAAATTCTCTACAAATTGTTTTAAAAATTTGTCAAAGAAAATTTCAATTTTTTCATCAATATTATTTTTACCAATTTCATCTTCAAAAGAAATTTCAATATCTATATCCGAAATAACATCAACGTCTAATTCTAATTGAATATCAAAATCATCATTTTTTCCAAAAAATTCCTTCAAAAAAGTTAAAGTAGATTTATATCAGCTTTCTTTATATTGATATGCTAACCATAAAATTTTATATCAAATTTGCTTAATATCAATTTGTTTTTTATCTATTAATCTCAAAATTTTATCTTTACTATCATTTGTTAATCAAAAAAATGAAGCAAATAGAATAGTAAAAACGTTTATTTCTCAAAATTGTGAAGATAAATTTGATAAAATCTTAGACACTTTTTTTTCTAACTTAATTTGAGCTATATCTTTTGTCATCTGACCGTCTTTTATATTCTTTTCCGCAATTTCTAAAAAAATTGAAGGTTCATTAAAAACGTATTCTAAAAACTTATAAAAAACTTCATTACTCAAATTTTTTTTTAAATATCTATATATTCAAACAATAAGATCTTCTCAAATTATATTACTTCTTCAATTAACTAAAGCATTTAATCAACTAATTCAAAAAATGAAAATATAATCTTGAGAAATTTTAAATTTTCTATTATTCATAATTTACTTTTTTCATTTTTTAAAAGTTTTTTTTAGTTCTTTCAATCCCAAATAAAAAAATCAACTTATTTTTCCAAATACATTTTTTAATCTATCAAAAAATTTTTTTCCCTTTTTTGTCTTTCCAAAAATACCCAATCCTACAATAGCACTTCCTATTACAGCTCAAATTATAAACTTATGAGTATGTTTATCAATATTTTTAAATCTTCTTTTAAACATATTAAATATCACCAAATATATAAAGATGCTATAATTAAATTTAATAAAAATTTATTATTTTTCAACATCTTTTAAACTAACAATTTGACCATGTTTTTTCCCCTCACCTTGCTCTTCTAAAGTCATTCATACTAAAGCTTCATCCTTTTTCATATCATCCACTACTTTACCAGTAGAATCTCTTTTAATATAAACATACATTAAAACAATCATAGGTTCTCTTCAAATAGTAGACAAAATAAATTTAGACAATTCTTCTTTAATCTTTTTTAAAATTTCTTTTACCTCTTTAGTCTGTTTAAGATATTCGTAATACTTCTTTTTTGCAAACTCCACAATATTAGTATGAACTTTTCTAACCTCTGAAGAGTAAACAAAACCTCTTGATTCTATTTGAATATTTCAAATAAGTTCTTTAGTTTTACTATCAACTTTAAATATAAGAGCTATCATTCAATCTTCTGACATTATTTTTCTAGCTTTTATAACATATTCTCAAGACAAATGTCATATTCATAGTCAATCTATCATAATCGTATCTAATTTTAATTTTTTATTGCTTACCTTAACTTCGTCGGAATATACTTCTAATATACTTCAGTTATCTATTAAAAATACATTTTCTTCAGGAATACCCAATTGAACAGCTAATTTCTTATGAGCATATCTCATATAAAGTTCTCAATGAACAGGAACAAAATATTGAGGTTTAACTAAAGAAAGCATCAATTTGAGATCATCTTGCCGTCAATGTCAAGAAACGTGTAAATCCAATTCTTTATTAGTAACAACATCTGCTCACTTTCTAATTAATTCATTTATCATATTTACAACTGCTAATTCATTCCCCGGTATAGGAGCAGCAGATAACAATACTCTATCTCCAGGCCTAATTTTGATATGTGGATGTTCTCATTTAGCAATCCTAACTAAAGCAGAAAATTCCTCTCATTGAGATCAAGTAGTTAAAATAATCACCTTATGAGGTGGCATAGCTTCTGCATCTGGCCCAATTTTTCTTACAACCCCAGGAGCAGGATTTATATAACCTAACTGTTTAGCTATCTCAACATTATTTATCATAGATCTTCATGACAAAAATACTATTTTTCAATATTTTTCAGCATATTTAATAATTTGTGAAATTCTTCAAATAAGAGAGCTAAAAGTTGCTATAATAAGTCTTGTCTTTGATTCTTTTATAATCTGTTCCAATGTTTCTCAAATCTGTTGTTCTGACGGTGTTCTTCAAGGAATAGTAGCGTTAGTAGAATCTGAAAATAGTAATTTAACTCACTCTTGTCAAATTCTAGCTATTTTAGCTAAATCTGCTACTTTATCTAAAGCAGGTGTATAATCTATTTTAAAGTCTCATGTATGAACTATTAATCATTTAGGTGTATGTATAGCTAAACCAACAGCTTCAGGAATACTATGATTTACTCTAAAAAATTCTACTGTATAACATCAAACTTTCACTACATCTTTATCTGGATCTATAATCTGATATCTAAACTTTTGAAGGTGAGGAGTTCATTCCAACTGTTTTTTTATCAAAGCAATTGTAAGATTTGTTCAATAAGTAATTGGATAATCTAACTCAGGTAATATATGCTTCATAGCTCAAATATGATCCAGATGTCAATGAGTTATAAAAATTCATCTAATTTTATCTTTCTTTCTTTTAAGATAAGAAATATCAGGTATAATATAGTCAATTCCATAGACTTCACCTCCAGGCATAAGCATTCACGCATCAATAATAATTATATCTCCTCTATATTCTAAAAACATCATATTCTCTCCTACCTGTTCCAATCCTCATAAAGGAACAATTCTTAAAGGAAGTTCTTTTTTTAATGAAATATTATTTTCTTTTTTTGTTGTTGAAAGGTTGTTATTTTTTTTTATTTTTTTTACTGTTTTTTTTGTATTAAAAACTATATTTATATTACCTTGTAGCTGAGAATCTTGTTGGATATTCATTTTATTATTAATTTTTTAAAATATAAAAATGCTAAAAAAATTTAGAATCTTATGTGAAAAAAAGAAGATTCCAATTATTTCAACACAAACAGAAAAAATACTAACAAATTTATTAAATTATTACAAACCTAAATACATTTTAGAAATATGAAGTGGAGTTTGATATAGCTGAATTTTTATAGAGAAGATAGTAAATAAACGATGAGGCAAAATTTTAAGTTTTGAATTATCACCTCAAAGTTATGAAGAGTGTGTAAAAAATAGATTTAAATTTAAAGCATGGAATATAAAATTTTATAATTTTGATTTTCTTAAAATAAATTTGAAAAAGTTACTATATGAACCTTTTGATTTTGTTTTTATAGATGCTATGAAAAGACACTATTTAAACTATTTCTTCAAAGCAAACCAATATTGTAAAAACAATTGTATATTTTTATTTGATGATGTAATCAAATACAAACATAAGATACAAAATTTATACAAATTTTTAGAAAAAAATCAAATTAATTATAAAATTTTTAAAAGTGAAGATGGTGACTGAGTTTTAATTATAAAGAAAGACAAATTTAGCTCTTTTTAAAATAAAATTATAATATTCAGAAAAAAATTTATCAGACTTTAAATTATTAATATCTCATATATTCACTAACAGTCTTTTAGATCTAGTAATAGCTACATTTAAACGTCTTGGATCAGTTAAAAAACCTAATTTTTCAGTTCTAACCCATGATATTATAACAATTTCTTTTTCTCTTCATTGAAAACCATCAATAGTATTTATCTCTACTCATAAA
>CAYNHJ010000003.1:0-8396 GCA_964397125.1 uncultured Candidatus Peribacteria bacterium | reverse complement strand
GCATTAAAGTTTCATTCATACGATATTGTATCTGTAAAAGATTATAATACTGATCTGTATATCAATTACTAAAAACTAAATCTATTAATGTTTCAAAAAGACTTTTATTTAAATATTTACTATCTGGATTCAACACGGTTGGAGGGAGTTGTTTATGGTCTCAAGCAATTATAAATTTTTCTGAAAGAAGGATAGGCAATAATGTTGATGGAAAAGTAGCTTGTGATCATTCATCGATAATAGCTATATCAAATTTTTTATCTTTCAGATACTCTGAAAAACACATACTATTTGTAGAAAGAATAACTTTAGCATTTGATATAATTTCATCTATTATTTGATTTTTTATTTTTTCTTTTTCCTCAACTAATCTATCTATTTGTTTTTGAACCAAAAGCCAATTAGACATTGACCATATAATTTTAAGAGACAATCATCTATAAGTTTTTCAACTAGCAGCTAATCTATGAATTTGCATATCTGAAAGTCAACGTCTCAAAGCAGGAACTGGCTTTTTAAACTGAGCTTGTTTATTTTTTAATTTTTCTATTTCTACTTCTAATCTTTTGATTTTGTCATATTTTTTGTGTTTTTCTAAAAGATTGTATATCGAATAATTCCAATCAGATTCAGAAATCATTTTGGTAAAAGTTCAAACTCTTACCATTTCTCACGGCTCAAGATACTTTTTTAATCTCAAAAGAATATTATCTACTGCAGTATTAGAATCAGCTGTTACTAACAATTTGTTTCACTTTTCTATATTTGCTAGTATAGTTCCTATTAAAGAAGTAGTTTTGCCTGTTCAAAATGGTCAATGAAGAAGTAAAAAATTTTCAAATCTTAAACTATTTTTTACAAAATTTAGTTGATATTGATTAAGTTTTATATCTTCGGGAAGTTTTAAATCAACTTCTTCAGACAGTAAATTTTTTTCTGGTATATTTCATAAAACAAAAAAATTTATTAAATCTTGCCTTTTTCATTTTTCTAATAAATCTAATCATTCTAACCATCTACGGAAAGTTATATCATTTACAAAAAGATGTATATCAACTTCTTCTTTTAAAATAAACTTATACAATGGTTTGTTTACCCAAACATCAATAAAATATTTTCACACATTTTCAACAATTCAAATTGGATATTTTTCAGCATCTTTAACAAAAAGCTTAAAATGTTTTTTTCTCAATTTATAAAAATATTCATCAACTATTAAAACAACCTCATCTTCTTTAATTTCTGTAATAATCTCCTCAGATCTTCAAAATCTTATTAAAACAACTTCATCAAATTCTTTCAATTTTTTTCATTTTAAATTTAAAATAGCTCTTTTTTTATCTTGTCTCTTTCTTCAAAATCTATAAATTTCTTCAAGATGAAACATTTTTTCTATTTGTCTTTCTTGCTCAATTTCTTCTTTTCGTTTTTTAATGAACTGTTTGAGTTTGTTTCTTATATAAGACATTTAAAAATAGTTAATAAATTAATAAAAATAAATTCCTTAAAAATTATTCCACCAAACCAAATACCCAAAGTGGTATAACTCTATCAGATTCACTGATCTTAATATCATCTTTTACTATAAAAATATTTTCTGGATAGTTTGTTTTCCTTTTCTTTTTTCAACCTATTTCAAAATACCAAACCTTATCAAACTTTTCTACTACAAAGTCTCATTTTTTAGGTAAAAATATTTCTACATCTTTTAATTTAGCAATTTGTGATATAAAAAAACTTTCTCTTATAACTCAAATATCAGGCTGAAAACTGTAAGCATTATAAAGATTAGGATTTCAAAGCAAAATTTTATATTGTTTTCTTAATCTATCAGACAAATTTCACCATTTAGGAATCAATTTAACAACTCCTATTTTATTAAGTAAAAATAAAGCATTTTCAACAACAGTTTTATCTAAACCAATTTTTTTTCACAATGAAGTAAAATTTAATTCAGAAGGTGGAATATTAGATATAAAATAAAATAACTTTCTTAATTTATCTAAAGATTGTATTTTAAAATTTAAAAATACAGGTAGATCCTCTAAAATAATTCTATCAAGCAAAACTTGTAACTTTTGAACAAATTCTTCAAAACTTATCCTTTTCGAAAAAGGATAATATCAAAATTTTAAATAATTTGTAAAATATACATCTTTTATTTTTGATCAATATTCAAAAGAAATTTGTTTATGATTTTGTATAATTTGCTCAAAACTAAAACTTGGAATTTCAATATCATAATAGTATTTCAAAAACTCAGAAAAATTTAAAGGATAAATATTATAAAAAAGAGCTCTTCTTCACAAATCTACAATTCATTTATATAGATCCAAACTACTTGATCAAGAAAAAACTAATTTAATATCAGGAAAACTATCATAAATACTTTTTACTTCTTGCTGCCACCCCAAGTATTTATGGATCTCATCTACATAGAAAATTTTTATATTGTAATTTTCATACATATAAAAAATTATGTTAAACAAACCTTCAGACTTAACAACAGTATGATCAGCAGAAAGATAAAATCATTGTCCTGTTTCTTTTATCCTTTGTAAAAGCATAGTAGTTTTTCAAACTCCTCTTTCTCAAATTAATCCAACAAGACTACTATCTCGATTGATTTTATAATAACAATTTCTTTTGAAATCCAAACTAACGTTTGAGACTAACTTATCATGAATAATCTTTAAAATTTCTATACTTTTTTTCATATTGGTGACTATAAACACTTTAAAACATAAATTTTAGTGATTATAACCACTTACAAACATTTTTCAAGAAAATAATTGATTTTCCTGTAAAAAAATGTAAATTTTAAATTCATTTTTAAAACAAAATTTAGTAAAACTATTATGCTTTGTAGAATATACATAGATGAAGCTTGAAGATGACCTTTAGCTTGACCACTATTTGTTTGACTAATATTACAAATTTGAAATATATCAAACCAAATACTTTTTCAATTTAAAGATAGTAAAAAACTTTCTGAAAATCAAAGAAAACAGCTTTTAGAACAAATTAAACAATTAGAAAAAGAAAATAAAATAATTTATAGTCTTTGAATAACTTCTGCAAAAGAAATTGATAATTTTTGAGTTACAAAAGCAATTAATCTAGCAATAAGTAGATGAATTTTTTCTTTGCTAAAAAAATTTTATGAAAATCATTTAAAAAAACATCTACAAGAAAGCCAATTTTGAAGAGATTTAATTAAAAACTTTGAAATTGAAAAAAATCTTAACAAAAAAGAGATATTTTATGAAGATATTAAAAAATTAATTAAGTTAATCTTTTCTACAAATGACGACTACCAAGCTGTAAATTTAAAAAATATTATTTTACCACCTGAATATAAGCTACAAGCAGTTTTAATAGACTGAAATAGTGATTTTTGACTACAAAAAGATCTTTGAATAAAAATTATAACTATAATAGACTGAGATGCAAAAATTCCGCAAATATCAATGGCTTCTATACTAGCTAAAGTATCAAGAGATGAATATATGAAAAAAATATCACATAACTACCCTCAATACAATTTTGAACAACATAAAGGTTATCGAAATCCTATACATATAGAAAATATTAAAAAATACGGGTTAATACCAGATTTTCATAGAAAAAGATTTTTAATTAATTTAGCAAAAGATCTAAAAAACAAACAAAATTTAACAAAAATAGAAAAAGAAATTGTAATCCAAATTGAACAATATAAAAATGATCTTTCCAATGATCTATTTTGACTAACAATAAAATCAAAATATACAAAAATACCTACAAAGGCATTTAATTGACCAATTTTGATAAATAAAAACCAAAAACAAATAAATATAAAACCTTGACTACTTCTTCATATATGTTGCGCACCAGATTTGACTCGACCATTAAGACGACTTAAAAATTATTTTAAACTATATCTACGATGGTATAACCCTAACATTCACCCAATCGAAGAGCATAAAAAAAGATACGACCAGTATATAAAACTCTTAAATTTAGAAAAATGAGATTATGAAATTTTAGAGGATTATTACAATCCTAAAGAATTTTTTGATTATCTAGAAATCCAGTTTAAAAACAAATATTGAAAAAATTTTACAAAAAAAGAAATTTTAGATAGACTATCACTAATGGAAGAAAAAAATTCTGACAGATGTTGGCGATGTTACGACTTGAGGCTTTTAGAAGCAGCAAAAATGGCTGAAAAACATAATATTCCTTATTTTACAACAACATTATTAATTAGTCCTAAAAAGGACCTAACTCATCTTTTCTTAGCATGAATAAAAGCTCAATTAACAATCAATAACAAATCTAAATTTCTTTTCTTTGATTTCAAAAAAGATAAAGGCTTTGAAAAAGCAGCTCAAATTTGTAAAGATTATAACATACGGAGACAAAATTATTGTGGTTGTATACGAAGTGTTAGATAATAAAAAATTTTATCTTGAAGTCTATTCAAATTTGCTGCAACATAATCGAGTTTCTTTCTCAAATCGAAAATTTTAAGTTCCATATTAAGGAGAGCTAAATAAATTTCTTCTATTGTTTCTTTAGCTCTTTTGGCAAAGTCCAAATTTCAATTTATAAGTTCTTCAGTAGCTTTTCTTAAAAGCTCTCAAGTAAAATCCATCAATCCCTGTATATAGCTAGTTTCATCTATTCATAATTCTTGATGAGTAGGAATTTTTCATTCTTTTAGATAAATATAAAAAATCATTGCCTCTGCATATTCTTGAAAACTAATTTCTGCATTTTTCCAAAATTGTGGATAAGGTTGAACTAATTTTTTATAATCTTCTATCATTTGTTTAAATTGAACAACATATTCTTCAACACTATCTCGGTCATTTCTAATAAGAGCATAAATTATTGACTTTGAAAATCTGTTTATTTTTATACCCTTTTGAACTACTTCATCTTTAAATTGAGTATAAAAATCTAGTTTTTCTTTTAGAAATTGAATATAATTTTGTTGCAAAAGCATGATTATAAGGATTATAAATCTAAAAATTGTAGAGCCAATCTATAATATTCATTATTTCAACACCTTTTATCCTTCATTTGTACAATTTATCCATAGACAAAACAACTTTAGGCCATCAATCTCTAATTTTCAATAAATTTCATACTTCTCTTTCAACAACTTTCTCAGAAATTAGCATATAAGTTACTTGAATATAAATTCTATCTCCATTTTTTTCAGCAATAAAGTCAATTTCTTTATCTTGATATTTTCAAATATAAACCTGATATCACTTTATTTTTAAATGTAAAAATACTATATTTTCTAATACTTTACCAATATCTTCAGCTGAATATCAAATAATACTGGTTCTTATTCATAAATCATTAACATAAAACTTAGAAATTCATTCCAAAATTTTTTTTCATCTCAAATCATATCTGTTAACTTCATAAAATAAGAAACTACTTAAAGTATAATCTATATAATTATAAATAGTCTCCAAACTAATTTTAAAACCTAAATTTTTTAAATATCAATATATATTTTTCACACTAATTAAATTTCAAATTTCACTAAACAAAAATTTATGAATCTGCTTTAGAAATTTAGGATATCTAATATTAAAATACTCTACTATATCTTTAACAAAAATAGTTTCATATAGAGTTTTTAAATAATTCAATTTACTTTCATTAGTAGAAATATTTTTTAACTCAGGTAAACCTCACCAATACAAATATTTCAGAAAATTTTTTTCATTCTTTCTAAATCAATAAAATTTAAGAAATTCTTTAAACGACAAAGGATATATAGTTTTTACAATGTATCTTCATCTTAGTTTTGTAGATATGTCATATGAAAGTAATTTCGAATTACTTCCACTTACAATAATTCTAACATTATCATACATGGACCATACTCCAAGGACAAATTTTTCCCAATTTTCAATTTCCTGTATTTCATCTAAACAAACTAAAATTAAATCTCTTTTCTTTTTAGAATTATACCATTTAATAAAAAAATCTTGTAAATCTTTATAAGTATTAACATTATCAAATAGAAACCATTCTTTATTTACATAAAAAACATCTGTTAATTTAATTATCTCTTTTTCAATCAATTTTTTAATAACTTGAAAAATATAATAACTCTTTCCAACCCTTCTTTGTCAAACTACAACTTGAATTAAGTTAGAATTAATAAAATTATCAATGTCTTTAATATATCTTTCTCTAAAAAAAACATTCTTCAATTTTTCTTCAAGAATCTTATAATAATCCATAAAAATTAATTTACCAATTTAAATATATTTGAAAAAATACAAAAATTTTAAAAATTTTCAAGTATATTAGAAAATTTTACAACTTTTTATAAATTTTCTATCATGTATTCCTTAACCATTCTTCTACTTTCTGAAAAATTTCATTTTTTTTACTTTCAATAACTTCAAATTCTTCTTTTTTAAACCTACTTAAAACATAATCAACAACCATATCTTTAGTTGCAGGTCTATCAATTCAAACTTTTAATCTCCAAAATTTATCTGTTCAAAGTTTATTAATTATATCTTTCACTCAATTGTGTCATCCATGAGATCAATTGTATTTAAGTTTAATCTTTCCTAAAGGTAAATCAATATCATCATGAACAACTAAAATATCTTTAGATTGTATTTTATAAAAATTAACAATCTTAACTACTGCATTTCAAGAAAGATTCATAAAAGTCTGTGGCTTTACCAACAATATAGGCCATTTTCATATTTTTCAACTACTAACCAAAGACAAAAATTTTTTATTATTCAAAAAAGAAGTAAAACCAAAATGATCTTTTATCCAATCTAAAACAATAAAACCTGCATTATGTCTTGTGAACTCATATTCCTTTCAAGGATTTCATAATCATACTATTAACTTCATTTAATTTTATCTTAATTTACTAAAAACTTGAAACATAAAAATAGCTGCTGCTTGTCAAACATTCAAAGATTCTTTTTTTCCTATCATAGGAATAAAAACAATTTCATCAACTAATTCTAAAGTTTCTTTTAAAACACCTTCCTTTTCATTACCAAAAATAATAGCCAAATCTTTATATTTAGAAAAATCTATATTTAAAATATTTTTAGCATTTTTTGTTATCTCTGCAGCTATAAGTCTTCCATATTTATTTTTAGCAAAAGTTAAAGCTTCTTTAGGATTCCAAAATTCAAATATCTTAACAGATTTTTCTGCTCAAAGAGACGTTTTTAAAACACTTTGATCTCTTGAAGGCGAAGGTGTATATCCACTTATTATAATATCAAATCAAAAAGCATCAGCTGTTCTAATAATATTTCAAACATTATAAGCAGATCTTATATTTTCCAATACAACTGCTGGCATAAAATAATTGTTAATCTCTTAAAAGAAAAAATTTAAACTTCTTCAAAAATTTTCTTTTCCTTTTTATTTATATACACAACAATGGATTTTCCTTTCTCATCAATAAATTTAATAATTTTTCATTTCTGATATTTTTTATATTTTAATCAAGCTATCTGTAAAAGTATATGAGCTTCTTTTAAAAATCAAGGTTGATTAATGAAAATTTCATATATTTTCAATTTATCTCCTTCTTGATATTGTTTAATTATAGATACTCATCTAAAATATCATCTTTTATAAATTTCTCTAACAATTAAAAAATTTCACTCACCCTTATTATCAGATGAATAATAATAATCAACTACGAAACTTACCTCCTTTTCAGAAAAATTATAATTTTTTTCAAAATTAGAAACTAATTTAAAAACTTTTCCTTTATCTTTTATAATCTGATAATCACTAAAGAAAATAAAATCAGCTTTTTTTCTTTGATTTTTTCAATATATATTCCACATAGGAAAAACAGCTAACAGTGAATTTAATATTCTATCCAATGGTTCTTTTGTTCTTTGAGGATCCCTTATAATTCTTCTTAAAATAAGTTCTTCTTTATTTACATTAATAAAAACTTTATAAGCTTGAGATAAAAATTGTTTTCTCAAAAAATTTAAAGTGTAAAGTCATTCTACTATAATAAAATCATATCAAGCATCAACTTTTTCCCAATCTATTATCATTTTATCTTTAAAAGAATATATTGGTTTCAAAATAGACTTTCAATTTAACAAATTATACAAATGTTTATTAAGTAATGAAAAATTTATCAAATTTGGATGATCATAACTTCAATATAAAAGGTAATATACAAGAGTATTGTCTTTATAATAATCATCTGTTGGTAGAACTAAAACTTTTTTACTAAATTTTGACTCTAAAATCTCTTTAAGCTGATGAGCAATATAACTTTTTCAAGAAGAAGATGGTCAAGCTATTAAAATTAGTTTTTTTCAGGAGTTTAGAATGCTACTAAGTAAAGTATCAAACTGATTGGACAT
>CAYNHJ010000002.1:0-31789 GCA_964397125.1 uncultured Candidatus Peribacteria bacterium | reverse complement strand
ATGAAAAATTCTTTGAAAGAGAGGCCATTAAAACAAACTCATCTTATTTCTAGAACAAGAAAAGCTATTGCAAGGGCAAAAACTATTTTAAAAGAAAAAATTTTATCTAATAAAAAATAATTAACCAATGGTTATTGTAGGAGAAGAGGTAAAAAAAAATATTAAAGAATTTGTAGGTAAGGTTGTTAGTGATAAAATGGATAAAACTCGTGTTGTGATGGTTGAAAGAGTTCAGATGCATCCTTTATACAAAAAGAGATATGTTGTTAGAAAAAAATATTATGTTCATGATGAAAATAATGAGTCTAAAATGGGTGATATTGTAAGAATAAGAGAATCTAAACCTATATCTAAACTTAAAAGATGGATTCTTGTAGAAATAGTTGAAAAAGCTTCTTAAATTTTTATAAATTAAACATTTTATTCTAATGATTTGGAACGAGTCTAAGGTAGTTATTGCTGATAATACTTGAGCTAAGTTGTGAAAGGTTATAAGAGTGAAGAAAGGATCTAATGCTAAATACGCTACTGTAGGGGATGTTGTGGTAGTAGCTATTAAAAAAGCTATTCCATGATGACAAGTAGAAGAAGGTGATGTAGTATGGGGGGTAGTTATAAGAACTAAAAGAGCTATTAAAAGAAAAGATTGAACTGTTATAAAGTTTTCTGATAATGCTGTTGCTTTGATAAATAAAGATTGAGAACCTAGATGAAAAAGAATTTTTGGTCCAGTAGCAAGAGAAGTAAGAGAAAAAGGTTTTAGACAATTAGCAAATTTAGCTGAAGAGGTTATATAATTTTTTAGATAGTAATATTTACTTTAATGAGGAAATTAAAAAAAGGAGACAAAGTTCAAGTTATTGCGTGAAAATTTAAAGGTGCTATTTTTGAAATTGAAAAGATAGATGGTGATAAAGTTTATGGTTTTATTGAGGTTAAAAAGAAAGTTAAAGATGAAAATGGAAGAGAAGTAGAAGTGGTTATTAATAATTTGGTTAAGAGAGCTGTAAAAGGTCAGTGATTTATAGAAAAAAAAGCTCCTATACATATATCTAATGTTATGTATTATTGTGAAAGTTGTAAAAGACCTGTGAGAGTATGAATAAAAGTTACTGAAAGAGGTAAAAAGGTTAGATTTTGTAAAAAATGTGGTAAGGAATTTATTTAGATATTTTAATAGACTAAAAAATGAGTTTGTATAAAGAGTTTAGGGAAAAAATAAGATATGAATTAAAAGATAAATTAAATAAAAAAAACATTCATGAAGTTCCTCAAATAGAAAAAGTAATTGTTAGTATGGGTATAGGTTCGTTGGTAACTAGGAAGGGAATAAAAGATTTTTCTGATTTGGAAAAAAATTTGGCTACTATTACAGGACAAAAACCTGTTATAGTTAGAGCTAAAAGGTCAGTATCAAATTTTAGATTAAGGGAAGGGATGCCTGTAATGTTAAAAGTTACTTTGAGAAAAAAAAGAGCTTATGATTTTATTGAGAGAATGGTTAAACTCTATTTACCAAGAGTTAGGGATTTTAAATGAGTATCTCCAAGAAAGTTTGATTGATGGTGAAATTATAATTATGCATTTTTAAATCAAACTGTTTTTCCAGAAATTCATCCTGATGATATTAAAACTCCAATGGGTGTTCAGGTTAATATAGTAACAACTACAGATTCAGATGAAGAAGCAAAAATATTGTTAGAATCTTTAGGTTTTATTTTTGAGAAATAATTTTATTATCTTAAGTTAGTATAATGGCTAGAAAAGCATTAAGAGTAAAACAAGAAAAATTAGCAAAAATTAGAGAAAAGTATTTGAAAATTTTAAAAGAAAATCCTAATTTATCTTGGGAAGAAAGATATAAATTGTATAAAAAATATAAGTGAATAACTAGATATTACAATAGATGTCCTATTTGTTGAAGAGTTAGAGGTTTTATAAGAGAATTTGGTATGTGTAGAGTTTGTTTTAGAAAATATGCTAGAGAAGGTGTATTAATGGGAGTTAGAAAAGCTAGTTGGTAATTTTAGATTGTAAAATTAATTTATAATGAGCTTTGTAAATGCACCAGTGCATGATATGTTAATAAGAATAAAGAATTCTTATATGGCTAGGAGAAAAGTGGTTGATGGAGTAATTTATTCTACTTTTAAAGAAAATATTTTAAAGTTATTGAAAAAGTATAGATTTATAAAAGATTATGAAATAGTTGAAGAATGAAAGAAAAAATTTTTGAAAATTTATTTGTTTGAAGTAAGAGATCCTGTGAATGATATTCCTGTTATAAAATTTTATTCCAAGCCTGGTAGAAGATGGTATGTTTGACGAAAAGATATTAAACCTGTAGCAGGATGAAGAGGAATAGGAATTATGTCAACTTCTCAATGAGTGATGGCCTCTCATGAAGCTAAGGCTAAAAAGATTGGAGGTGAACTAATTGCGGAGATATATTAAATTTTATTATTTAATTTACAGCTGCTAATGTCAAGAATAGGTAGAAAACCTGTTATTATACCTGAAGGGGTAAATGTGGATGTTAAAACTGAGGAAAGGTATATTAAAGTAAAATGACCAAAAGGAGAGCTTGAATATAGATGGCCTAAATGAGTTATAGTTAGTTTAGAGGAAAATAAAGTGGTTGTTAATGTAGAAGATGAAGATTATAAAAATCTGTGGTGATTAGTTAGAACGTTGATAAACAATATGGTTGAAGGAGTTACTAAGTGATTTGAGAAAAGGTTAGTTGTTGTTTGAGTATGATATAGTGCTAAAGTTCAAGGAAAGAAATTAGTTTTAAATTTATGATATTCTCATCCTATAGAATATGAGATTCCTGAAGGTATAACTATTACTACTGAAAAAGACCAAAAATGAAATGATATTATAGTTGTTAGTTGAATAGATAAACAATTAGTTTGACAAACTGCTGCAGTTATTAGGTCGTTTAGAAAGCCAGAGCCATATAAATGAAAAGGTATAAGATATATTGATGAAGTAATTAAACTTAAAGCATGAAAGCAAGCTAAAAAATAATAAAATTTAAATTTTAATATTTCATAAATGTCAAAGAAGAAAATTAAAAATAGAATAAAAGAAATAAGAAGAAGATATTTAAGAAGAAAACATAGAGTAAATACCATACTTAAAAAAGTTTCTGACTTGCCGAGATTGATAGTTTTTAGATCAAATAAATATACTTATGCACAGGTAATTGATAAAAATTGAAATGTTTTAGCATCTGCTAATGATATGAAACTTTCTGGAGGAACAAAGACAGAGAGAGCTTTTCAAGTAGGTCAACAGATAGCAAAAAAATTGTTAGAGAAGTGAATTGAGAAAGTTGCTTTTGATAGAAATGGTTATAAATATATTTGAAGAGTGAAAGCAGTAGCAGATTGAGCTAGAGAGCAATGATTAAAGTTTTAGTTTTATAAATTAAAAGATTTTATAATATGAGTGGAAATGTTCAAAAAGAAAAAAAACAAACTGGTTTTGAGGAGGTAATAATTGATAGAAGAATGGTAACTAGAGTTACTAAATGATGAAGAAGAATGTCTTTTAGAGTTGTAGTATTAGTTTGAAATAAAAAAGGTAAGATATGATTAGGTATATGAAAATGACAAGATGTTGTATCTGCGGTTAGAAAAGCTATTCATGATGCTTACAAAAATGTTATAGAAGTTCCTATTCATTGAGAGGCAGCAACAGTTCCTTATCCTGTTGTTTATAAATACAAATCTGCTATTGTTAAACTTATTCCTGCTGCACCTGGTACTGGTTTAAAAGCATGATCTTCTATTAGACGTGTGTTAGAATTAGCATGATATCAAAATATTTTATCGAAGAGAATTTGAACTAGAAATGTATTAGTAAATGCATTAGCTACAATTAGAGCTCTTTCTAGATTTAAATCAAAGAGAAGTTGGTTACAATAATTTTTATATTATTTAAAATTGTAATATTATGTTATTGCATCAATTGAAAAGATCTAAATGATATAATAAACCAGGGAAAAGATTAGGTAGATGAAATGCTTCTTGAAAGGGTAATTATTGCTGAAGATGAATAAAAGGACAACTTGCAAGATCAGGAGGAGGGATGCCTGCTTGGTTTGAATGAGGTCAAACACCATTAACTCAAAGGTTGCCTAAGTTAAGAGGTTTTAAAAGATTTTACAAATTAGTTAAAACTTATTCTGTAGTTAATTTGTGAAAATTAAATGAAGATGATAGAATAAAAGATTGAGATACTATTACAAAAGACTTATTAGTAAAATTTAATTATATAAAGTCAGAAAAGGAGCCAGTGAAAATTCTAGCAAAATGAGAATTAACTAAAAAATTAAACTTTGAATGAATAGAGGCTTTTTCTTCAAAAGCTAAACAATTAATTGAAAAAGTATGATGACAGATAAAATAGGTTAAGTATTTTAAAATTTAAAATTTTCATATGTTTAAGGTTTTTAATTATTTTAAAGAAATCTGGTATAGTCAATCATTAAGAAAAAAATTACTATTTACTTTAGCTTTGTTGATAATATATAGATTTTTAGTAGTCATTCCTGTTCCTTTTGTAAATATCGATATTTTGATGGAGAGAATTTCTACTAATGCATGAGGGTTGGCAACTTTTTTTGCTTTATTTGGTTGAACTTTGAGAAAATTTTCAATAATTGCCGTAGGACTGATACCGTTTATTAATGCATCTATCATTATGCAACTTTTGACTGCTGTTGTACCTTCTTTGGAAGAATTACAAGAACAATGAGAAGTTTGATATATGCAGATTCAAAGATATACTAGATGGTTGACTGTACCGTTGGCTTTTCTTCAATCTATTTGAATGATATTTTTTATAAATTATATTTTTTGATGAAATCTGATTAATATTTCTGTCACTAATGTATTGTTAGCTGCTTTTGTTATGACAGTTGGAACTATTCTTTTAATGTGGTTATGAGAAATTATTACAGAAAAAGGGATTAGTAATGGTATTTCTATAATTATTTTTTCTTCTATAGTAGCAGGACTTACTTGAAAATTATGGTGATTCTTACTTTCTGCAGGTACGGAAATATTAGCTATTATAATTTTGATGTTAGCTATAGTTATTTCATTAATTATCCTTTCAATTTTACTTATAAGAACTATTAAGGAAATACCTATAATATATGCTAGACATTGAAAAATAGAAGAAACTGCTGTTTTGCCTATTCCACTAAATCCTGTTGGGATGATTCCTATTATTTTTGCTATGGCTTTTGTTTCTTTTCCATATATGATTTCAGAATTTATGTTGAAGTTAAATATTTCAAATTCTATTTTGAGATCTATTGCTGAATGGATTTCTACAAATCTTAATATTTATTCTCAAACTCCTTCTTTGATAGCTGTATGAATTTATTTTGTTTTAATTGTTCTTTTTACTTTTTTTTATACTTTTATAGTATTTAGTCCTGAAAAGTTAGCAGAAACTATTCAAAAAAGATGATGATATATACCTTGAATAAGACCATGAGAAGAAACAGCAAAATATTTAACAGGTGTGTTGTTACATTTATGTTTTTGGTGAGGATTAGGTTTAGGTTTTATAGGAATTTATACTTATATATTAGGATATATACCTTTTGTTCAGAATGCTATAGTTAGTATTTGAACTTTGCCTATTTTAGTTTCAGGAGCGGGTATTATTATTATAGTAGGTGTTGTTCAAGAAATTATAAATAAAATAAATTCAGAGATTTTAATGGAAAGATATGAAAGAATATAAAAAGTAATAGTTAGTATTTTTTACATACAGAGGCAAGGATGCCTCTTTTTTATTTTTGCTTGAAAAAGTGATTACTTATTGATATAATTTTAAAAAATTTTATGTTTTTAAGATAATTTAAATGGTTAGAAAATTAATAGGTGCTTTTTTTATTTTAATTTTGGTTAGTTTGGGGATCTTTGTTTTTTTACATGTCAGTAAAGTTAATAAAGATAGAGAGTTTATGTTGAAAAATATAAAAGATGTTGTTGCTTTTTTAAATACTTTAGATGAGCTTCCTTATCCAAAAGGTAATCTTATTTTGTTAGATAAAAACTTTAAAGTAATTCATTTAAAAGATAGGAATCAACCTTTAGATATAATTCCCAATCTTTATGTAATTCAGTGAAATTTATGTAGTTTGTTAGAAGATTATCCTAATTTGTCTTGAAAAGTTTATGATCCAAAGTTTTCTACTGGAAATAATAAAAAATGTTTAACTTATTCAGTTACTAAAGATAGAAGATACTTTCAAATTTGAGCAATTTTATATGATGATGAATGAAATTATGTTAGTTATATAACAGGAAATTATAAAAGTTGAAGTATAATTAAAGATTATGCATCTGATTATTTAGTAAAAAATTGAGATTATGTACATTTTCCCTATGCTCCAAATTACAATTTTGAAATTGTTATTAAAAGAGTAAAATGAAGTTTTACTGTCACTTCTGTTGGAGACTGTTATGTTGTTTCTTGAAGTAGTTTTTGATATATTGTTAAACCAACTAAATCTATATTAAGTAATTGTTCGATTACATTTAAATGAAGAAAATTTGTAGGAAAAGTTGTATATCCTGATTGAAGTTTACAAATGGTGTATCCATCTAAAAATGGTATAACTAAATTTGTTATTAATTTTTATGATTATAATTGAATTGTTAGTAAAAAAGTAGAAATAGTAAATCTGTTAGGAAAAATGGCTTATAGTTTAGTAAAGTTTGGTGAAAATAGTGATGTAAAATTTAAGGATAACAATTGAAATTATTTGATAATAAGAGGAACTAAATTTAGTTTTGATTCTAAATGAAAAGAAAGTTTTTTATTTTTAGCACAATGAAGTATTGATGTTGTTAGTAGATTAGGTAAAATTTATTCAATTATAGAATGAGCTTTGAAGTGATTTAATTTTAAAAAAATTTTTGATTTAAATTCTGACACCGGATATAGATGAGAGATTGGTAGTTTAGTAGCAAATATAATTGCGTTTGATAAGTTGATAAGAAATTCTTCAAACTTTGATATAGAAGATAAGATTTCAGATTGGCAAGAAAAATTTTCAACAATGTCTAAGCCAATTTCTATATTATTTGATCGTTGATTAGTACAACTTGAGGGATTTTATAATTTAATAGTAAAAGGTAAAAAAAGTAGATATTGAGTTGTTTTGTTAAACGGGAAAATTTTAAGGCCAGATCAAATATTTTCTGGAAAAGGATTTAATTTTATAAAAGAGATTAATTCAAATAAAATTTTAGATGATATGTGTCAAGCATTAAATTATAAAGAATCTGTTTGAATAGATGATATGTATAATTTTATAGAGAAAATTTCAATTAAGCAGTGAAAGTTATATTTTGATGTTATAGATTTTTTAAAGTCTAAAATAAAAGATGAATATTTAGTTGTTTTCAAAAATAATTTTAGAAATTCATTTTTAAATTTTACTTTTTATGAGCCAGTAACTAAAAGAATATGATATTGACCTTTAACTAATAAAGATTTAAGTTGAAAAGTACATAACTATAAATGACTAGTTTTAATTTGTAAATAAAACGGTTATGCAAGTTTTTAATAAAGAATTTTATAATCAGATTCATAAAGAAAAAAATGTTGAATTAAAAAATATTTTACAAGAACTGTCTGAACTAGCAAAGTTAGTAATATATGAGACTGTTGATAGGATGGTTGAGTTTCTAAAAAAAGAAAATAAAGAAGCTTTTTATGATAAAGTTGAAAAAGCAAAAAATTATAAAAATGGTTATATATTAAAGCTTTTTTTAGAAAAAGTTAGTTCTTTAAACAATTTGACCGATTTACAAAAACAGATGATAAGTTACGTTGAAAAATTAGTAAGTTAGGATTTTTCTACTAAAGTATTTTTATATTTTTCATATAAAATTTTAGTTTCAGGAGCTACTTCATATTTAGGAAAAAGTATATTTCAAAGAGGAATTTCAATATTTATTTGTTGAGAAATTTCATAATTTGTTTGTATTAAATTTTCAGGTGTTAAAAAATTATATTTTTTTAACATTTTTAATATCTCCTCTTCTGATGTTATATGGTATACTCATTTAGGTATATGTAATTGAGGGTCATATATTTGATTTTCGTTTATTGCTTTTAGAACTCAAAAAACTTCTTTATCTTCAGGATTTGGATAAAAAAAATTGTTGTTTACGATTAATTTAATTTCAAGTTTTTTGGCTAGTTCAAAAATTTTTTGATTTATTTTTCTATATTCAGGAAGTATATCAGGATCTTGAGGCTGGATTTCTAAAAAGAAGTTATTTTTTCAAAAAATATTTATAAAATTTCATAAAATTTCTATTAATTGTTTGTCAGGAGTGTTTGTTGTTATTTGGTTACCTATCCAGCTTTTAGGTCATCACATAAATACTATAATGTCTTTATTGAATTTTTCAAGAACTAAAAAATCTACAAATGCTTTTCATGCGTGAAAATTTTCAATTTGTGCAGTTGATATTAATTTTATAAGATTTTTATATCATCTGTAGCTTTTGGCAAGAATAGTTATATATAGTGGAAGATCTTTTTTGATAGATGGTAAAAGTTTTATATTTGTTATAAAATTTAATTCAACTCCTAAAATTGGTTTAATATTATTTTCAATACATTTTTCGTAAAACTCAATTCATCAGTATAAATTTTCAATATCTGTTAAAGCTATAGAATTCATTCAAAGAGTTTTAACTCTATCAATAATTTGTTGAGGAGTTCAATATCATTCTAGAAGGGAGTAGTGACTATGTCAATGTAAATGAATAAACATAGTTTTAAAAATTAATTTTAATTAAATTGTTATTTGTAGTTTAAATAAAAAACTTGAAAAATCAACTATTTTGATTAGCATTGATTATAAGAAAGTATTTTTAAAAGTGAAATTTAATATAAATGTTAGATGAAAAATTAGAAAAACTTTTAGATATTATTATTGATCTTTATTTAGAAAGAGGAGAACCAATTGGTTCGAAGATTTTGTATAAACTTCAAATATTAAATATGGCTCCTTCTACTTTAAGAAAGTATATGCATATTTTAGAAAAAAATAAGTATGTTTATAGACCTCATAGTTGAGCTTGAAGAAAGCCTACAGTTAAATGAATATCTTATTATATTGATAAAATTCTTAAAAATACTAATTGATATAAATTGCCTATAGAAGATATTAATATAGCAAGAGATAATCTTAGACGTTTAGTTGAACTAATTTGAGGGATAGTTGATTGAGTGGTTGTTTGATTTTTAAGAGAAGATGAATATTATTATTTGTGAATTCAAAATCTTTTAAAAAGAGAAGATTTTGAAGAATATAAAGTTATCCAGATGATAGTAGACTATATTGAAAATAAAAAAATAATAGATTTTCTTTCAAAACAGAGAATTCAAAAAGGAAAAATACATTATACTTTTATAAGAAATAAAAATGATTGAAATGATTTAATCATTAGTGTTTTGTATTGACTTTTAGATGTTAATTGATATAAAAGTATAATTAGTTTGTTGTCTCCATTTAGAGCTAATTATAAAAAAAATATTTCTGTTATGAAGAAAGTTTTAATGAATAGCTTTTCTAGGTAATTTTGATAAATTTTAATTTAAAGTTTAATAATGAATAAATAAAAAAATGGAAAAATTGAATTTTCAAGAATCTTCTTTAGATGAGATTAAAGATTTTTTAACTAATTTAATTAGACAAATTGAGAAGGTAAAAAAAAATACTGATGAAGTAAATGAAAAATTAGACTTGTTAAAAAAACAAATAGAAAGAGCTTCTACTAAGGTAGAATTACAGAGGCTTTATTTTGAGATAGAAAAATTGAGAGAGAAAGAGGAGGCTGAAAAAATAAGATTCACAAAAGGAGAGTTACAAAAATTAAAAAAAGAAATAGTTTTTAATAAGAAAGATAATGATGTTAATATTATCTATAAAAATGCTGAAAGAGGTCGCAAAAAAGCTAAAGAAGTTGTTTATAAAGAAATAGGTAATGCTAAAAATTTTTACAATTCAGTTCCATTTGTAGGTAGTTGGATTGTTAGATTGATAGATAAAGCTGTTTAGTTTGATTTAATTTTAATATAATGTATTTAGAAAAATTAAAAAATAAACTAAATAAACTTCTTCAGTGAAATTTTTTTTGATTATTTCAAACAATTTTTAAAGGAGAATGATTAGAAATAGAAGATGTGAGAGAGTATTTTTGGTGAGATGATGTAAGATATATAAATTGGAAACTTACTGCTAAATATAATAAACTTTTTGTAAATGTTTTTAGACAAGAAAAAGATATAGATTTGCATTTGTTTGTAGATATTAATGCTAATTTTTTTTGATGAGAGGAAAGTACGAATTTATATGTTGTAAGTAATTTTTTATCAGATTTGTTTGTTTTTTCAAAAAAAAATTGAATGAATATAATTTGATATTTGCCGTATTTAAAAAGAAATAAAATAAAGGTGTATCACTTAGGAAACAATGTAGAGAAAATGTATATGTTTTTAAAAGAATTTTTACAAGTATGTAAATATGTACCAACTGATAAATATGTTTCTTATACAGAGGATTTTTTGAATTTACAAAAGAAAGTAATAAAAAGACATGTGATATTAATTGTTTGAGATTTTTTGGATATAGAAGAAAGGATAATAAAAATTTTGAATGGATTATCTGTTAAAAATAAAGTGATTTTATTTCAATTGCCTTATATTTGAACTGTTGGAAAAAATTTTGTATTTTCAAGTTTAGAAAAGTTTAATGTGTTAAACAGTAATATAAAAAGATATAAATTAGTGTAAAAAGTCTTGAAATAGGAAAATAAATAAATAATAATATAAACACTATGTCAAAAATTTATGCGGGCGTGATGTAATTGGTGTAGCATGGCGGACTTCAGCTCCGCCAGTGCCGGTTCAAGTCCGGTCGCCCGCTTTTTAAAGATGAATAGTTAAAATGTTAAAAAGATTAATTGTAGGAGTGTTTTTAATATGAATTTGAGTAGGGTTGGTGTATTATAATAGACAGTTGGTAAAAGTGTTTGGTAGAAATATGTGGTTTGAAGATAAATTTGGTTCTACAGAAAGTATGTATGTGTTAGGTGGTATATTTTTGATGATAGTGGGTTTTCGGTATATATTTAATTGAAATTAAAGGGCAGGTGGCGGAGTGGTCAAACGCAGCGGGCTGTAAACCCGCCGGCCTGTCGGCCTACGGAGGTTCGAATCCTCCCCTGCCCAAGTTCAATTTACATGGGGCCGTAGCTCAGCTGGCTAGAGCGCCACGTTTGCACCGTGGAGGTCACGGGTTCGACTCCCGTCGGCTCCAATTTTTTATTAAAGCCCCCGTAGCTCAACCGGATAGAGCAACGGCCTTCTAAGCCGTAGGTTGGAGGTTCGAGTCCTCCCGGGGGCAATTTTGTTATTTTAGCCCTCGTCGTCTAGCCCGGTCTAGGACGCCGGCCTCTCACGCCGGAAATCGCGGGTTCAAATCCCGCCGGGGGCAATTGTTGAGAGGAATTTAAATTTATTAAATTTTTTTATGAAAAAAGATAAGCAAAAGAAGATTTTTGTTAATGAAGAAATTAGAGGAGAAAAAATAATGCTTATAGATGAAAATTGAAATAAATTAGGTATTTTTTTAAAAAAAGATGCTTTAAAAAAGGCAGAGGAGGAAGAAAAAGATGTTATTCAAGTTGGATATAATCAAAAAGAATGAATAGTGATAGCAAAGTTAATGGAATATTGAAAATATCTTTATCAGTTAAAAAAACAAGAAAAAGAAAAGAAAAAATCTCAAAAAATTAAATGATTAAAAGAAGTGAAATTTTGATATAATATTTGAAAGAATGATTTACAGCTTAAGTTGAAAAAGATTAGAGAATTTTTGGAGGAATGATATAATGTTAAAGTTTTGTGAGAGCTTAGAGGAAGAGAAAATTGGTATAAACAGACTATGTATGAGAGGTTAAAGGAAATAGAAACACAGTTTAAAGATATTTCTAAAAGTAATTGAATAAAAGAGGAAAAAAGATGATATAGTTTGATTTTATTCGCTAAAGTTAAATAATGGCAAAAAAGTTAAAAACAAATAAAGCAATGGCAAAAAGAGTAAAAATTACAAAAAAAGGAAAGGTTATTCATGTAAAATGTGGGAAAAGTCATCTTTTAACAAATAAAGGTAAAGCTCCTAAAAGATATAAGTATTGAAAGGTTTTATCAGAAAGAGAAGTGGCAAAAGTAAAAGCATTGTTGCCATATAAGTAATGTTAAAATTTTTAATTTTTTAAGTATTAGTGATGGTTAGAGTAACTAATGGATATACAAGGCACAAAAGACATAAAAAATTTATAAAACTAGCAAAAGGATTTAGATTAGGTAGAAAAAATGTATATAAACAAGTTAGATTAGCTCTTATTAAACAAGGAATTAACGCATATGTTGGTAGAAAGTTAAAAAAGAGAAATTTTAGAAGATTATGGATAGAAAGATTGTCGGCTGTATTAAGAAATAAGTGAACAAAATATTCAGTTTTTATGTGAAAGATGAATGAGAAAGATATAAGATTGAATAGAAAAGTTTTATCAAATATTGCTCTTGCATTTCCAAAAGTTTTTGATAAAATATACGAGCAAGTAATGAATTAGTAGGCGGTATGCCTTTTATATGCCGGGATGGCGGAATTGGTAGACGCAGTGGGCTTAAAACCCACCGGGGTTAATACCCCGTGCCGGTTCGAGTCCGGCTCCCGGCAATTTTTTAATTACAGATTAGACAGATGGAAGGGCGGTGAATTGGTCTTTCCATCTGTCTAATTTAAGTTAGCTGGATTTCACCCCCAATATGAAATTTTTATATTAAATAATTTAAAACACATAATGGGTTTTACTGTTTATAGAGCTGGAGATTTAAATACAAATGAGAGACTTATTGCTTTTTATAAAAAAGAATTATGGGCATCTCATATTCTTGATATAGCGAAAAAACAGAGACATTATGGAACTAAATGGTATAGAAGAAATGTAGAATTTAGATTTCCTAGCGCAAGAAGATATAAAAGAATAAGAGCTATTGTGTCAGATGCATATAGGACTTTGAGAAAAAAATATACTACTTTGGCTCAATTGTGAAAGAAAATATAGAATGTTATTTAGTTTATAACTTATAGTTTTAGAAAATGTATGCTGTAATTGATTTTAAATGACATCAATATATCGTTAAAGAATGAGATAAAATAATTGTGGATAATTTAAAAGCTGAAAAAAATTCAGATATTAATATAGAAAAAGTATTAATGATTTTTGATGAAAATTGAGAGAATGTTAAAATATGAAATCCTTACTTAGAAGGTACTAATATAGTTGCTAAGGTGATTGAACATAAAAAAGGAGAAAAAATACATGTTATTAAGTTTAAGAATAAAAATAGATATTCAAGAAAGCTTTGATTTAGACCTAAGTTAACAGTTTTACAAATTGAAAAAATTGTTTTCTAATGACAAAAGATAACAAGATCGAAGTAGAGTGAGTTGTTGTGGAGATATTATGAGGATGATTCTATAAAGTTGATATTTGAGAAGGAGTTTTTGTTAGAGCAAAACCAGCAGGTAAATTGAGAAAGAATAATATAAAAATTATAGTTGGGGATAAAGTAAAAGTAGAATTAAACGAGTATGATCCTACCCAATGACGTATAACTTATAGATTATCTGGTAAAAAGGCTTTACAGGAATAATTAGTAATTTTATCTAATTAATAAGTTAATAATGAAAGTTAGAGCATCTGTAAAAAAAATTTGTGCAAAGTGTAAGATAGTAAGAAGAAAATGAAAGATATATGTTATTTGCGAAAATCCAAAACATAAGCAAAGACAAGGTTAGTTTTAGATTTTAAGATAAAAATTTATGTTTAGATTACTTGGTCATGTTTTACCTGATAATAAAGCTATTTGGATTGCATTAACTTACATTTATGGTATTGGTAGATCCAGGTCAAGACAAATTTTGGAGAAATTATGAATTCCATTAGAAAAAAAAGTTGGTCAATTAACAGATGAAGAGAAAAAAGCCATAAGTGATGAATTGAAAAATTATACTTTAGAAAATGATTTGAGAAGAGAAGTGGCAGCTGCTATTAAAAGGCTTAAAGAAATAAAATGTTATAGATGAATGAGGCATGCTTTGTGATTACCTGTTAGAGGACAAAAAACTAGAAAGAATGCTAAAACTGCTAAAAAATTATTGTGAAGAGCTAAAGTAAGACCTGTTCTTAAAAAATAAATTTAGTTTATGTAAATAGATACTAATATGGCAAAGAGGAAATTATCTACTAAAAAGAAAAAGAATATCAAACTACCTTTTGGAAAATTATATGTAAAAACTACTTTTAATAATACTATAGTAACATTAACAGATGAAAATTGAAATAAAATATTAGGAGGAGGGACATGATTGTTGGGTTTTAAGGGGACAAAAAAGTCTACTCCATATGCAGCTGAAGTGTTAACAAAGCAGATATTGCAAGAGGCTAGAGATAATTATGGATTGAAAGAAATAGGAATTATATTTAAATGATTATGATTAGGTAGAGATTGAGTTTTTAAAGCTATTAATGATTTGGGATGAATAGATATTATGTGGATAAGAGAAGCTACTCCTATTCAATTTGGTTGATGTAAAAGACCAAGACCTAGAAGAACTTAATTTTATATTTTATACTTAATATTTATAATGAAATATACTGGACCAAAATTTAGATTATGTAGGAGAGAAGGGATTAACTTATTTTGAGTTCCTAAATATGATATCAGAAAAAGAAGAAAAACTCCTTGACAACATTGAAGTACTATTCAAAGACTTTCGGAGTATGGTAAACTATTGAGGAATAAACAGACTTTAAAAAGGATGTATTTGTTAACTGAAAAACAGTTTAAAAGATATGTTGTTGATATTGCAGGAAAATTAGCTAAGAATAAAGGAATAGATCATGATAAAGCTATATTGCAAACTTTAGAAAGAAGATTAGATGTAATTGTACTTAGAGCTGGATTTGCTAGAACTATAATGCAAGCTAGACAAATAGTAAATCATTCTCACTTTTTATTGAATGGAAGAAAACATAATATACCGTCATATTTAGTAAAAAAATGAGATGTTATACAGTTAAAAGAAAAATATAAAACATCACCTTTGTATGCTGATTTACCAATTATGCAGTCAAATTTTAAAGTTCCATCTTGGTTGAAAGTTGATAAAGAAAATATGAAAATAGAAGTTATTGATTTACCTAAACCAGAAGAAATTAAAGTGCCAGTAGATGTATTGAAAGTAGTTGAATTTTATGCGAGAGTATAGTTATATATTATTTTTTTATTTAAATAATAATTTTTTGTATTTATGTTGGATATTCAAAAACTTTTTTGAAAACCTAAAATTGTTGAAGAAAAAATTGATGATAGGACTTCGAGATTTTCTATTCAATATATTCCTAGATGATTTTGACATACTTTATGAAATAGTATAAGGAGGATTATTTTAGGATATGAAGTAGCTGGTGCTATAACATGATTAAAAATTAAAGGAGTGCCATATGAATATGCAGTGATTGATTGAGTTAAAGAGAGTGTATTGGATATTATGTTAAATTTTAAGAAATTAAAATTTAAAATAGACGAAAATATTGATAAAATTACTTGGGTAGAACAGTCTTTTAAGTGAATCTGAAAAGTTTACTGAAAAGACTTGTTACTTCCTAGCTGAATAGAAATTTTAAATGATGATGTATTTTTGTTTGAAATAACAGATCCTAATGTAGAACTTGTAATAAGTTATAGAATTGAAAAAGGATATGGATATTACAATATACAATTTTTAAGAAATAGAGAACAACAAAAAGAAGCTCAAGATGTGTGATTGTTGTTAATAGATAATGATTTTAAAATAATAGATTATGTTAGATATGATGTTGAAGAAATAATTGATGATTTTGTATGAGGAGTTAAAGATAGATTAAATATAGAAATTAAAACAATTTCTCCTAAAATTAAGCCTAAGGATTTATTATCTTTTGCAGGGGAAGTATTAGCATCTTATGCAAGATTGTTTATTTATGAAGATGCTTATGTTGATAAAAGTGTATTTGTAGAATATGAAGATCTTGAAGAGCATAAAAAAGAGAAAGAAGAAAAACAACCTGTTAAAATAATGCCTATAGATGCTCTGCCTTTAAGTGAAAGAACAAGAAATGCTTTGATAAAAAATAATATATTGTATGTGGAAGATTTAGAGAAAAAGAAAAAGTCAGAACTTTTAGCTATGAAAGGTATTTGAAGAAAAGCTGTAGAGGAGATTATTCAAGCTTTAGCTGGTATTTGAAAATCATTGGCAGGATAATTTAGATTGATAAGAATTAACTATAATGAGACATAGATACAATAAGTTGAAGTATTTAGAAACATGAGTGGTTAAAAAACAGTTAGTTGTTAGAAATCTTTTAACTTCGTTAATTAAGTATTGACAAGTAAAAACTACACCTAAAAGAGCAAAAATTTTGAAATCTGTAGCAGACAAGTTTTTTTATAGAGCGAGAAGAATTTTTTTAAGATATAAAGATGATAAAATAGTAAAAAATGAATTAATAAGATTGGCTAACATATATTTGACTAATGATGGTTGACCTTATAGATATGGAGGAAAAAGAAAAGAAAGTGGTCAATTAAATGTAAAAGAGAAGTTTGTAGATTTAATAGCACCTAAATTGAGAGAACTAGATCTTACTGGTGGTTATGTAGAAAGTTATAAATTAGGTTTTAGAAAATGAGATTCAACAGAAGAAATATTAGTTAAATTAAGACCAGAATTGTTGGAAAAAGTTGAAGTTAAAGTTAAATAATTTAGAATTTTAATTGTATAGTAAAATGAATATTTTTACAGGAAAAGATTTGAATAAAACTTTATTTGTAAAAAAAGAAATTTTAGAAAGAAATAGAAAATGGTACTTAATAGATGCTGAATGAAAAACGTTAGGAAGATTAGCAGTGGAAATAGCTAAAAGATTACAATGAAAATATAATCCTGCTTATTGTGACCATTGGGATGCAGGAGATTTTGTAGTTGTTATTAATGCAGAAAAGATAAAAATTACTGGTAAAAAGTTAGATCAAAAGATATATTATTTTCATTCTTGATACAAATGAAATCTTAAAGAACGTACTTTAAGATGGATGTTACAAAATAGACCTCAAAAAGTAATATGGTATGCTGTTAGAAAAATGCTTCCTAAAAATAAGTTAAGAGATAGAAGAATGAAAAGACTTAAAATATTTGTATGACCACAACATACTTTTAATCATTTACCTCTTGAAAAAATAGAAATAAATGAATAGTTCAAAACTATCAAAAAAGACAAAAGTTAGTGCTACTAGAGGGAAAAAAACAAGAAAAAAACAGTACATTTATGCTGTTTGAAGGAGAAAAGAAGCAACTGCTATTGTTAAAATGTATCCGAATGGAAAGTGAGAGTTTAAAATTACTACTGAAAAATTACAAAATGTTGATCTGAAAACTTTGTTTGGATGAAATAACTATTTGATTGAAGATGTAATGTATCCTTTTTATATTATATGAGAGGAATGGAGGAATAAATTTGATTTTGAAATAAAGGTGAGAGGAGGTGGAATAAGAGGACAAGCAGAAGCAATTAGACTTGGTATTGCAAGAGCATTGGTTGAATATAATCCTGAATTTAGAACTCAATTGAAGCCATACGGTTTATTAAAAAGAGATCCGAGAGAAAAAGAAAGAAAGAAATACTGACTTAAAAAAGCTAGAAGAGCACCTCAATGGTCAAAAAGATAGTTTTTCTTGAAAAAAGATTAAAAATTATTATATGATATATACATTGTTTTTGTTTTATAATAATTTAGTAGTTAAAGATTAGTAGTTGAGAAATGAATAAAGAATTAAAAGATTTTATTAAACCTTTCCAGAGGCACGATAAAGATAATGGTTCTCCTGAAGTTCAAATAGCAATATTAACATGGGAGATAACAAAGTTGCAGAATCATATTAATCAACATCCGCATGATGTAGATGCTAAAAGAGCATTGTTAAAAAAGGTTGCGAGAAGAAAAAAATTTTTAAAGTATCTAAAGTCAAATAATTTGGATAGATATTTATTTGTTTCTAAAAAATTAAAACTCAAAGCTTAAAAGTGGAGGGGAACCATTAGTGCTTTTGGAAAGGTGGAGAGTTTTTTATATTTTAACTTTTAATTTTTAGTTGCTAATGAATTTACAGGAGTTTTTAGAGAAAGTAAGAGCTGGTGAGATAAAAGTTCCATTAATAAAAGCTTGAGAGAAAATTAAGTGAAAGGTATTAAAACAAACAGATAGATGAGTTATAGTAGATTGTGAAGAAGGGGCTTTTACAGGGATAATTTTACCAAAGGAAGTTAAAGAATTAGAAAGAAGTTGAGTAGATCTTTCTGTATGAACAACATTAGAAGCGGAATTGATAGATCCAGATATTATGGATGATGAATGATATTATGTTATTTCTATATCTAAACTTCTACAATACGATAAATGGCAAGAGTTGGTAGACGCTTATAAAAATGATAGAGTGATTACTGTAGTTCCAATGGAAGCCAATTTGGGAGGTTTATTAGTAGATATTCATGGAATTAAATGATTTTTACCTCTTTCTCAACTTGCTCCCGTTCATTATCCTAGGGTGGAAGATTGAGACCAAGAAAAAATTTTTGAAAGATTATTAGATTTAATTTGAAAGGAATTTAAGGTTAGGATTATAAATCTTGATGAGGAGAATAAGAGAATGATTTTGTCAGAAAGAGAAGCTCTAAGAGAAGAAAGAGAAAAGATATTGAAGGATTTGAAAGTAGGGAATGTTTATGATGGTATTATATCAGGAGTATCAAGTTATGGTTTGTTTGTAACAATCTGAGGAGGTATTGAGTGATTGGTGCATATTTCAGAAATAACTTATTGACATGTTCATGATGTAAATGCTTTTTGAAAGGTATGAGATAAAGTAAAAGTTAAAGTTATAGGATATGAAGATGGAAAAATATCTCTTTCTATGAAACAACTAAAGCCAGATCCATGGACTGTTATTCCAAAGAAATTTAAAGTAGGAGATATAATTGAAGGGGAAGTTGTAAGATTTGTTCCATATGGTGCTTTTGTAAGAGTATATGATGATATAAACTGATTAGTTCATCTTTCTGAGCTTGCTGATAGACCAGTAAGTAATCCGGCAGAAGTGTTAAGGTTATGAGAAAAAGTTAAAGCTAAAATAATACTTTTGGATGAAAAGAATAGAAGAATTTGATTAAGTATTAAGCAAGTGAAAGAGGAGGAAAAGAAAACTAAAAGAAAAGGTAGAAAACCAAAAAAGTAGAAAAAGTGTTTTAAATATTATGGTATATCTATTTACCACCGAAGACAGCAGGCTTTATATAAGACCTGCCGAGGTGGGACAATAAAAATTATATTGATTTATTGTCCCTCTCGGTAAGGGGCTTTATTTTTGTTATAATAATTAATAATGGCATTAACTAGAAAACAGAAGGAGAAACTTTTGGAAACTTATAAAGATTTGTTAAACAAGGCAAAGAACATAGTTGTAATGCAACAAGAGGCTATTCCAGTAAATGAAATTAATAAAGTTAGAATGGCTGTAAAAGAAAGTGGTGGAAAATTGCAGGTAGTAAAAAAGAGATTGTTTCTTATGGCTTTAAAAGCAGTCAATTATGAAGAAATTAATTTAGACAAATTACAGGGGTCAATAATAGTATTATATTCATTAGAAGACGAATTTAAGCCGTTGAAGGCTTTGCATAAAATAGTTAAATGATGGAAGAAAGAAAAAGCTCCTTATAAGTTAGAATATTTGGGAGGATTTTATGAAATGAAATGGAAGGATGCTGATTATGTTAGAGAAATTGCAGAATTGCCTACAAAAGATGAACTTATTGGGAAGTTTGCTTTTCTTATCAAATTCCCTGTACAGTCATTTGTTATGAATTTGAAGCAAATTGCTGAGAAAAAATGAGAAGAAAAAGTTAGTTAATTTATATTTGATAAAATGTTAAAATATTTTGTTGAAATATTTTTATTTTTATTTTATAATCTAAATATATCAAGATGGCATTGACAGAAAAAGCACAACAAATATTAGATTTGTTAAAAGAATTGACTTTACAGGAAATGAATGATTTAGTAAAAGCTATTGAAGAAGAATTTGGTGTTTCAGCTGCTGCTATGATGGTTGCAGCTTGAGCAGGAGCAGGTGGATGAGAAGGTTGAGAAAAAGATACTTTTAATGTAGAACTAACTGAAATTTGACAAAATAAGATTCAAGTGATTAAAAAATTGAAAGAGTTGTTAGGTATTTGATTAAAAGATGCTAAAGCGTTGGTAGAAAAGGCACCAGTTGTAATTAAAGAAAATGTTAAATCTGAAGAAGCTGAATCGATTAAATCTCAATTAGAAGAAGTTGGTGCTACTGTAACTTTGAAATAATTTAATTGTTAATGATAAGTTTAATGATAGATATGAAAGATATTATTGATAACAAACTTTTTATAGGAACTTTAAGAAAATATGCTAATCCAAAGACTAGAAAATATTGGGCTGATATTTATAAGGATGTAGTTTTGATTAATCCTGAAATAATATATAACCAACTTAAAACAGCTGCTGAAAAAGTGAAATCTTATTTGAAAGATTGAAAAGAGATATTAGTACTTCATGATAAACTTTTGTATAAAGAGCAATTAGAAGAAATATGTTCTTCAAAATGAGTACATTATTTTTCTTATAAAGTTCCAAGTGGTGTTGTTACAAATTTTGAAACATTATTGCAAAATATAAAAAAGATGAATGAGTTAAGAAAATTTATTGAAAGTGATGATTTTCAAAAGTTAACCAAGAAGGAAAGATTGGTAAAAATGAGACAATTGAGAAAGATGGAATATATTTATAAATGAGTTAAAGATTTAGAGAAAAAACCAGATTTGGTTATTGTAATAGATTGAAAATATCTAGAGAAATTTGTTCATGAAATAGAATTGACAGGAATTGATAATGTAGTGATAGCTAATACTGACTTTAATAGATGGTGGTCTGAGGATAATTTGATAATGGCAAACACAAATAGCTATGAAAGTATAGATTATATTTTAAAAACTTTGTTTGCTTAATATGTCTACTGAATTAGAAAAACTTATTGAAAGTGAGTATATTCCGACTGAAATAGAAAGAAAAAGAGCAGTGATGATGTATTTTTTAATAGGAATATTGCTTTCTATCTTTAATAACAAGATGACTATTTATGAAAAGTTTCATTTTAAACAAGCATTGTGATGGTGGATGGTATTTTTTACTTTTTTAGTTATATTTGCTTTTTTTTTCTTTATTCCTTACATTCGTCTTATTCCTATTTTACTTTTTTTTTGACTTTTAGCTATATGGATATATTTTGTTTATCAAGCACGAAATGGATATTATGTAAATGATGATAAAAAAATATTTATGCCGTTTTTTTATTGATTATGATGATGGATTTTTATGATATTTGGTTTTGATAAAAAAGAAAAAGATTTTACAAAATAATTATTGATAAAACGAATGAAAATTGATATAAATTTGTTAAAACAGTTAAGGCAAGAAACTAATGCTCCTTTAAAAGATTGTAAGGAAGCTTTGATAGAAGCTGAATGAGATATTGAGAAAGCTAAAGAAATTTTAAGAAAAAAAGGAGCGTTAAAAGCTGCAAAAAAAGCTGATAGAGAAACAAAAGAAGGGATAGTAAAAGTAAAAAAGATAGATGATGATACAGTTATAGGAGTTAAGTTAGCATGTGAGACAGATTTTGTTGCAAGAAATGAGCTTTTTCATCAATTAGCTGAGAAGTTAATAGATATTGTTAACTCTTATGGTAAGGAATTTAATTCTTTAGATGAGTTTGATAAAGAGTTTGTAAATAGTGAGATACAACCATTAATTGCAGAATATATATGAAAGATAGGGGAAAATATTAGATTGTTAGATGCTTTTTTAAGAAGAGGAAAGACATATGTATATACGCATCCTGGAGATAAAGTAGTAGCTATTGTTTTTTATGAAGGTGATGATGAAAATATAGCAAAAGAAGTAGCTTTACAAGTAGCTGCTATGAATCCTCAATATATTTCTGTTGATGATGTTCCAGAAAATGTTATAGAGGAAATGAAAAAAAGATTTAAAGAAGAATTAAAAGATAGTTGAAAGCCGGAGGATATAATTGATAGAATAGTTGAAGGAAAGATAAAGAAAGAATTTGCAGAGATTGTCCTTTTAGAACAACCTTATATAAGAGATGAGACTAAAAAAGTAAAAGAAGTTGTTTCAGATAAAATTAATATTAAAGAAATTAAAAGGTTTTCAATATAATTTTAAATTTTTAGATAAAACTGATGGCTAAGTACGAATTTGTATGATTGATAGATCCAACATTACCAATGGAAACTATTAAACAAAGAGTAGAAGAGATGAAGTCTATTTTAGGGAATATTGTTGATGAAGATGAAATAGGTTTTTTGGATTTAGTATATCCTATTAATAAAAATAACAGGGCATACTTTGTTTCTTATTTGGTGGAGTTAGAACCTAGTGAAGTATCAAAGAAAAGAAAAGAGATTTCTTTGTTAAAATGAGTGATGAGATTATTTTTTTACAAAATGGGGCCAAAGGATAAGTTTTTGAAATTCCATGAAGTTAATAAAAAATTTGAAATGACGGAAGAAGAAAAAGCAGCAGAAGCGAATAGACAAGCTTTTCAAGATGCTGATTCTGTGGAAAAAATGAATAGATAGTTGAAGGTTTTGTTTATATTTTAAAATTACGTTTTATTGATTTTACATTTTTATAATTTAACTTTATAAAAAGATGGCAAGAATGAGAAGTGTAAATGAGGTGATAATGATAGGATGGGTGGCTAATGAACCTGTTTTAAAAGAAAATAAAAATTGACAAAAGTTAGCTGTTTTTAATTTAGCTACAAGAAGAGTTTGGAGAACTAAAGATTGAGAAAGAAAAGAAGAAGTTCAATATCATAAGATAGCTGCTTGGTGAAGATTAGCAGAAAGAGCTGCTAAATTGTTGGTAAAGTGAGCAAAGTTGTATATAAGAGGTTATTTACATAATAGAAAGATTGAAATTGAAGGTGAACAAAAGCCTAGAATTATTACTGAAATTGTAGTAAATGATTTATTAGTATTGGATAGGAGAAAGAGAAAAGTTCCTCAAGAAACTGAACCAGCAGAAGGATGACAAGAGACTATAGAAACTGAAGAAAAGAATGAATAATTTAGATTTATAATATAATTTGTGATGCCAAAAAGAAAGACTTTTTTTTCAGACCCTAAAAATTGGTATCTTATTAATTGGAAGTCTATAGTGTTGCTGAAAAGATATATGACTAGATTTTGAAATATAAAGCCTAGGAAATATACTAATGTACCAGTGAAAATTCAAAAAAGAATTAGAAGAGCTATTATAAGAGCGAGAGAGTTAGGTCTTTTGCCTTATATTAAATAAATTTTATATTTTTCATTAATTTTGTAAATGCCAGGAAAACTTAATAAGGTTAGAAGAATTAAGTGGAGAAAGAGAATGAAAACACATGGATTTTTAGTAAGAATGTCTACAAAGAGCGGTAGAAAAATTTTATCAAATAGAAGATTAAAAGGTAGACGGTATTTGACTGTTTCCGCAAAAAAGAAATAATTTTTTTAAAAAATTTAAGAAAATAAAAGTTTATGTTTGTACTGTGTAATTTGAACGTTTTTTTGTGGTAATTTTTTATAATATCCTCCGTAAAGGGGGACCTTTTCTTGATTTTTAAATTTTAAGCTTTTTTTTATGCCAAGAAAAAAGAATAAACCAGAGAAGATACAAGATGTTCTATCTGAAATAAAATTTTATTGAGAAAAATATTGAAGAAAGTTTTTAGCACCTATAAAAAAATTTGCTCCTTTCCCAGATTTATTGTGAGCACAGA
Source organism: uncultured Candidatus Peribacteria bacterium (assembly GCA_964397125.1). Taxonomy (GTDB): domain Bacteria; phylum Patescibacteriota; class Gracilibacteria; order Absconditabacterales; family Absconditicoccaceae; genus JAMOTU01. Next base: position 7,683 of record CAYNHJ010000002.1, on the reverse strand, counting down.
AAAAGTGATTTAGAGAGTTTATGGAATATTATTTAAATAAATTATTTGATGAAATAAATCCTATTCAAGATATTGGAGAAGAAAGATTAGTTTTGACAATAACTGATTTAAAAGTTTCTATGCCTGAAGTTGATGAAGAAACTTGTAAAAAAAGAGAACTAACTTATTGAGGAATAATTAGTTGAAAGGTAAAATTAGTTGATAGTCAAACAGGAGAAGTGCTTTTTAATAAACGTGCGAATATTTGAATTTTGCCGGTGATGACAAAATGGTGATCATATATAATAAATTGAGTAGAGAGAGTTGTTATTAATCAAATTATTAGATCATTTGGTATATTTTTTACTTATGACAAAAAAGCATATACTTATTCTTTCAAGCTTATACCAGAGCAATGACCTTGGGTTGAGGTTACAATTGAAAAATCTTGAAATGTAGTTGTCAGAATAAATAAATCTAGGAAATTTCCTGTAACTACACTTTTAAGAGTTTTTGGATTTGAAACTGATGAATCTATTAAAGAACTATTTAAAGATGTTTTTGAAGAAGATGATTTTGATTATATTTCATTTACTTTGCAAAAAGATCCTACTTCTAATGCTTTGGATGCAGCAAAATATATATATAATAAGTTAAGACCTTGAGAAGTTATTGATCCAGAGAGTGCTTTAGATTATATTAAGTCATTATTTTTAGATTCAAATAAAATAAAACTTTGAAGAATTGCTAGGAGGAAAATAAATTCTAAACTTTGAATTAATAAACCTTTGGATGGTGTTGAAAGTGAAATTTTTGATGCTGAAGATTTAATAGCAGCTATAAAATATTTGGTTAGTTTAGCAAATCAGAAAAGATGATATTATATAGATGATATAGATCACCTTTCTAATAGGCGTATTAGAACGATGTGAGAGGTATTGTATAATCATTTAAAGCCTATAATGAGAAGATTTGCTAAATCTGTTAAGTGAAAACTTTCTGTATTAAATACCGAGGAACCAGTTAAGTTGACTGATATTGTAAATTTTAAAATAATTGATAATGCTATTAAATCATTTTTTGCTACATCACCATTATCTCAATTTTTAGATCAAACTAATCCTCTTTGTGAATTAGAACATAAGAGAAGAATTACAGCTTTGTGACCGGGAGGTTTAAAAAGAGAAACAGCTACTTTTGAAGTGAGAGATGTCCATCCATCTCATTATGGTAGAATTTGTCCTATAGAAACACCTGAAGGACAAAATATTTGATTAGTTATTTATCAAGCGTTATATTCTAGAATAAATGAGGATGGTTTTTTGGAAACTCCAGCTATAAGAGTTTGAAAAGAAGTAAGAGCTAAAAAAGAGGAATTAGTAAATAAAATAGCTGATGAAGATATTTTAGATAAAAATGGAAATATTATAGTAAAAGATAATGAATATATTGATGAAGAAGCTGCAGAAAAGATAGAAGCGGAGTATGGTAAACTTTGAAAAATGATAAAAGTTAGACCATTTCTTATGAAGGATTCTAAAACGTGAGAGTATGTTGTTGATTGGATTTCTCCGGAACAAGATGAGAAAGTTATTATAGCAGATGTTACTATTCCTATTGATGAGTATGGTAATATTTTGGAAAAAAGAGTGCCTGCTAGACATTATATGGAAATGGAAATGTATCATGTTAATGATATAACTCATATTGATGTAAATCCTTCACAAGTATTTTCTGCTAATACTTCATTGATTCCTTTTGTAGATCATGATGATGCAGTAAGAGCTGCAATGGGTACAAACATGCAAAGACAAGCTGTACCTTTAATTAAACCAGAGGCTCCACTAGTATGAACTTGATTAGAATGAGATATTGCTGAAATGACATATGCTGTTATAAAAGCTGAAGATGATGGAGAAGTTATTTATGTTGATGGTAAAAGAGTAAAAGTAAAGTATGATAATTTGTGAGTAAAAGAATATGAATTGATAACTTTTAGAAGATCAAATCAAAAAACTGTAATTCATCAAAAGCCAAAGGTAAGTTTAGGACAAAAGGTAAAAAAATGAGATATATTAGCAGAGTGACCATCAGTAGTTGATGGAGAAATTGCTTTATGAAAGAACTTAAGAGTTGCTTTTATGCCTTGGGAATGATATAATTATGAAGATGCTATTGTTATTTCTGAAAGATTAGTTAAAGATGATGAGTTAACATCAATTCATATAGAAGAATACGAAGTTGAAGTTGCTGATACAAAGCTTGGACCTGAGATAACAACAAATGATATACCTGGTGTATCACTTTCTAAACTAAAAGATTTAGATGAAAATGGTATAGTAAGAATTTGAACATATGTAAAATGAGGAGATATTTTAGTTTGAAAAATAACTCCAAAATCTGAATGAGATTTAACTCCAGAGGAAAAGTTAATTCAAGCTATTTTTGGAGATAAATCTAAATCTTATAAAGATACTTCTTTGTATATGCCATCAGGTTCAGAAGGAAAAGTTATTGATGTTGTTATTTTAGATGCTAAAAAAGGAGATAATCTTCCTGCTTGAATTAGACAAAAGATAAAAGTATATGTTGCTTCTACGAGAAAAATCGAGGTATGAGATAAGTTAGCTTGAAGACATTGAAATAAAGGTATTATTGCAGTAGTTGTTCCAGAGGAGGATATGCCTTTTACAGCTGATGGTAAACCAGTTGATATAGTATTAAATCCTCTTGGTGTTATATCTCGTATGAATATATGACAGACTTTAGAAACTCAGTTAGGTTTAGTAGCGAAAGCTTTATGAACTAAATTTGCTGTACCTTTGTTTTCTAATTTTAGTGTAGATGATTTAAAGAAATTATTGGTTAAAGTTTGACTTCCTGAAGATTGAAAAGTAGATCTTTATGATGGTAGAACATGAGAAAAATATAAAAATAAAGTAACAGTTTGATATATGCATATTTTGAAGCTTATTCATATGGTGGAAGATAAAATACATGCAAGATCTGTTTGACCTTATTCATTAATAACTCAACAGCCTCTTTGAGGTAAAGCTAGAGAATGAGGTCAAAGATTTGGAGAAATGGAAGTGTGGGCTCTAGAAGCATATGGCGCAGTTTATACTTTACAAGAGATGTTGACTATTAAATCAGATGATATTGTTTGAAGAAATAAAACATATGAAGCGATAGTTAAATGATGAAAAGTAAAGATAGGATGATTGCCTGAATCATTTAATTATTTAGTGTTTATTTTAAAATGACTAGCTCAGAATATAATACCTCTTACAAAAGAAGAAATTGATAAAATCCATAAAGAAAGAATTGAAAAGATAGTTAAGTTATGATTAAGATGAATAACAGCTTCTACAGACGAAGTAAAAGATGAATTGAAAGTTTATGAAGATAAAGATGAAAAAAGGAGTGTAGTTGATTCTGTTTTAGAGGAAATGTCTGAATTTGGTGATTTAGAATAATTTTATTGTTTTTATTATTTAATTTTTAACAATTATTTTCTATGACAAATAAAAATTTCAACAAGGATTTTGATGGTCTTTTAGTTAAATTAGCTTCTCCAGAAGATATTAAACAGTGGTCTCATGGAGAAGTAGAAACTCCTGATACTATAAATTATAGGACTTGAAAACCTAAACCTAAATGACTTTTTTGTGAAATAATTTTCTGACCTGTAAGAAATTATGAATGTTCTTGTGGTAAATATAAGTGAATAAGATATAAATGAATTGTGTGTGAAAGATGTGGAGTAGAAGTAACATCTTCTAGAGTTAGAAGAGAGAGAATGTGACATATAGAACTTGCTGCTCCTGTAGTTCATATTTGGTATTATAAAGCTACTCCTTCCAGAATATGATTGCTGTTAAATTTATCTGTTAAAGAGATAGAGAAGATTTTATATTTTGTTAAATATGTTGTTGTTGAAGTAGATGAAAAAAGAAAAAAGAATGCTATAGCTAATTTAGAGAAGGAATATAATAACAAATTAAAAGAATTAGATAAAGTATTTGAAGAAGAATTACAAGAATTGAAGGAAAAATATTCTGGAGAAGAATTGAAATTAAAAAAACAAGAGTTAGAAAAACTTTATCAAGAAAATAAAGCAGAACTCCAACAAGAATATAGTAAAGTTAAGTCTATTTTAGCTAATTTAAAAGTAGGTTCTACAGTTTTAGAATCAGATTACAGAAATTATTTTTATAAATATGAAGGTATTTTTAAATTTGAGTCATGAGCTGAAGCTATACTTCATTTATTAGAAAAGTTAGATGTGGAAGAAGAAATAAAGAAATTGACAGAAATTTTTGTTAAATTAAAATGACAAGAAAGAGAGAAAGCTTTTAAAAGATTAAGATTGTTGATTAATCTTCATATTTCTGGAGTTAAACCTGAATGGATGGTTCTTAGATATCTTCCTGTAATTCCACCTGATTTAAGACCTGTCGTTCAATTGGAAGGTTGAAAATTTGCTTCGTCTGATATCAATTTATTCTACAGAAGAGTGTTAATGAGAAATTTAAGATTAAAGAAGATGATTGCGGCTTGAATGCCTGATGTTATTAAAAAGAATGAAATAAGATTGTTACAAGAAGCTGTTAATAATCTTATTGTTTGAGATAAGAATAATCAAAATGCTGCGGGAGCTTGAGTAAAAGTATTTAAATCTTTGACAGATATGCTTTCTTGAAAAGAAGGTATTTTCAGAAAAAATTTGTTGTGAAAAAGAGTGGATTATTCGTGAAGATCTGTTATTACAGTAGGTCCTAATTTAAGATTAGATGAATGTGGTTTGCCATTATATATTGCTATTAGAATATTTACACCTTTTGTAATAGCTGAACTTCTTAGAAAAAAGATTGCTCATACACCTAAGCAAGCAGAAAAATTAATAAAAGAAGGAGATCCTAGAGCTTTAGAGGCATTGAAGAAAGTTATAAAAGATAAATATGTTTTATTAAATCGTGCACCAACTTTACATAGATTAGGTATACAAGCTTTTAAGGTAAAATTAATGCCTTGAAAAACTATAAGAATACATCCGTTAGTTTGTCCTGCTTTCAATGCTGATTTTGATGGAGATCAAATGGCTGTTCATTTACCTTTATCTGAAGAAGCTCAAAGGGAAGCGAGGGAGTTAATAGCATCTGATAAAAATATTTTGAAACCTTGATCAGGAGAACCAATAATTACTCATACTCAAGATATGGTTCTGTGAGCATACTATTTAACTGATGATTGGGGTGTTTCACAAGAAATAAAATGAATTTATCAATCTCTTGAAGAAGTTAAAAGTGCTTATTATAGAGGAGATGTGGATATAAAAGATAAGGTAAAAGTAAAATGGAATGAAGAATTTATAGAAACTAGTGTAGGTAGAGTATTGTTTAATTTATTGTTGCCAGAGAGATTAAGGTTTATTGATGAAAAAGTAGGTAAGAAGCAATTAAAGAAAATTTTAGATAAAATTTATGATATTTATGGTAGAGAAATTACAGTAAAAGTAGCTGACGATTTAAAAGATTGGTGATTTAAGTTTGCTACTTTGAGTGCTGTTACTATGAATGTATTTGATCTAATAGTTCCTCCTGAAAAGAAAGAATTGATTAAAAAATGAGAAGAAGAAGTTACTAAGATTCACAATTTATGGTATAAGTGATTTCTTTCAGATGAGGAAAAACATGATTTAATCATTAAAGTATGGAGCAACATAAAAACAGAAATAGAAAGATTAATAAAAAAGTATTATTCATCTTGAAATGATATATTTATGTTAATTGATTCATGAGCAAGAGGTAATTGGTGACAATTGACACAACTTTCTGGTATGAAATGACTTGTAGCTTCTCCATCATGAGAAATTATAGAACTTCCTATAAAATCTTCTCTTATAGAATGATTTAGCCCAATTGAATATTTTATTTCTGCTCATGGTGCTAGAAAAGGTAAGGCAGATACTGCTTTAAGAACAGCGGAATCAGGTTATTTAACTAGAAGATTAGTTGACGCTTCTCAAGAGGTTATAATTAGAGAAGAAGATTGTTGAACTAAAGAGTGATTGTTGATTACTAGAGATGAGGCTTTAGCAAGATGAGAAGAATTTACAGATTTAATTTATGGTAGAGTATTGTTGGAAGACGTAAAAGATGACAATGGTAATGTTGTTTTGAAAGCTGGTACTATGTTAACAAAAGAAGAACTTAAAATAATTGAAGAACTTAAGATTGATGCTGTTAAAGTTAGATCACCTCTTACATGTAAAACACCATCTGGAGTATGCCAGAAATGTTATGGTATGGATCTTGCTACAAGACAGATGGTTGAGATATGAACAGCTGTGTGAGTTATAGCATCACAATCTATTGGTGAACCTGGTACTCAACTTACGATGCGTACATTCCATAGTTGAGGTATAGCAGCTGCTGAATGAGATATTACTCAAGGTATTAAAAGAGTTGAAGAATTGTTTGAAGTTAGAAGACCTAAAAATCCTGCAATTATTGCTCCATTTGATGGTGTAGTTAAATTGCATAAAGTAGGTAAGTTGATAGAACTAGAAATGATTAGTAAGCCAGAGCCAAAAGTTTATGTAATAAAGCCAGGTTATAGTATTGTCGTTAAAGAGGGTGATTATTTGAAAAGAGGATGAACTTATGCTATCAAATGAAAGTCTCAGTTGAAGGTTAAAGATGAAGGACAAATATTAGAAGTTCATGATGATTATATTGTTTTATGAGTAATTAGAAAAGTGAAAAAACAAGTACCTGCTAGTGTATATATAAAGGTTAAAGATGGAGATGAGATATATAAGTGACAAGCATTGACAGCAGGAGCATATGATATAAGAGAATATAGAGATATTGTTTGAGATCTAGAGGCTCAAAAGTATATAGTAAGAGAAGTAAAAAAGGTATATACTTCTCAAGGTCAAGAGGTTAATGACAAATATATGGAAATAATTGTTAAACAATTATTTTCGAAAGTCCTTATAGAAGATGCTGGAGATAGTAGTTTTATTCCATGATCTATAGTAAGATACGAAGAGTTTGTAAGAGTAAATGAGCAATTAGAAGCAGAATGAAAGCATCCTGCTAAGTGAACAAGATTGATTTTAGGTTTAACACAGGTAGCAAAAGAAACTGATAGTTGGTTATCTGCAGCATCTTTCCAAGAAACAATGAGAGTAATGGTAGAAGCTTCTGTTAGCGGAAAGATAGATAAATTGGAAGATTTAAAGTCAAATGTAATTATATGAAGGTTATTGCCGGTTTGAGAGATATATAGAAAGAGATATTATTATAAAATAGAAACTCAGAAAGATAAGGAATCAAATGAATAATATCAAAGTGGCTCCTTTCGGAGCCTTTTTTATTTAGAAAAATTTTTTAGTTAATGGGTATTTTGGGGATTAATTGAGTTTTATTTTTCAAAAATGATTACTGTTATTACAATGAAATTTATGTTTTTAACCATGTTTTGGATTTTTAATGTTTTTACTTGAACATTTAGAGCAATTTTTTATAATCATTTTAAAGTAGATTTTATAAACTAAAATTATATCTTTATGAAAAAGATTATTTCTATTTTGTTTTTGTTGTTTTTATTCTTTTTTACCTTAGCTCTAGATTTTACATACGAAATTGATTCTGATCGGGATAATGGTTTTTGTTATAAATTTTATTTAAAAAATGA
>CAYNHJ010000001.1:24210-31903 GCA_964397125.1 uncultured Candidatus Peribacteria bacterium | reverse complement strand
CCTCTAAATAAATATTATATCTCAAGACTCGAATTCGTTAAACTAATAGCAGAAAATTTACATATATACTCAAATATAAATAAAAAAATATTTTGGGATACTAATCCCAAAATATATAAATACACTAATCTTTTAGTACAAATAAACTGAAAATTCCTTGATAGCTTCTGAAAAAACTTTTTTCAACCAAATAAAACAATAACTAGAGATGAAGCAGCTTATATATTAGAAAAATTTTATGAATATTTTATTTATAAAAATAGACACTCATATTAATAGTAACTGTTTGAGGCTTGTTATATTGTAAAATATTGTAAGAAAGGTTTTTTATATAATAAAGATTGTTTATAGCATTAAGATATACCTTATTTTCAACATTATCTAAAAATCTTTTAAAATTATTATAGCTTGGAAAATCAGCATTTAAAGTTATATCAACTGAATATATATCCTTCAATTTAGGTAACCTTTTCACATCTGAAAAACTTATAACATTTATAGTTCATCTAGTTTTTTGTAAAAAAGTTACTATATCAGAAAGAACTTCCTTCTGATTAAAATCCATTTTCTTATCCCTTTTAAATTCAGAAAACATAAAATATGATTTAGCTAAAAGTAAATCTTTATCTTTTATAGCTGCATCACATTTCTTATTATTTATACAACTTAGTATTTTCTTTTTATTTTTTTCCATATACTCAACTTCTTTTTCTATTTGTTTTAAACGATTTAAATAAACTTCCTTTTGATGTACTTTACTTTCCAAATTTTCAACTTGTAGCTTTAAATCATCCACTTGTTGTCTAAAATCTTGAAAATAAGGATATACTACTACAGCTATCAAAATTAACACAAAAATATAAAATTTATATCTTAACTGTTTTATTTTTTTAATTTTGTGTTTCTCCATTTGAAACTAATATCTTAGCATTTAAATTAAATCTATATCAATCAGATTGCCTTGTATAAACTGGTACTCTTATATGTTGTATAAAAGGTAAACTTTGAAACTGATCTAAAACTCCTCAACTTTTATATACAATACGTAAATCTTTAACTACACCATTTAAACTTAAATCAGTCAAAGATATATTGAAATTTTCTAATTTAAAACTTCACATTTTATTAATAGTAATATATATTTTTAATAACTTATCCATTATATATGATCGCTTTGTAGGTTTAAGATAAGAATTTAATTGCTTAGCTAATAAATATTTTCTGATATGGTTTTTACTCTTGTAATTATTTATTTGAGTTATCAACTTGTTTAAATCCTGATTTAATAAATCAAGTTGTCTATTATAATTCCAATATTTAAATCACAAAAAAGCAGCATAAACTATCCACAAAATAGCTAAAATTAATGCCATATAAAAACTAAATTGCCATTTATTCTTCTTGACCCATAAAATTTTCTTCTTCAACATTGTTTAAATATTAAAATTAAAAATCAATTACTAAAATAATTATAACAATCTTTACTTTTCTGTCAAATTTTAAATATCTAAAATAACACCAACAGGAGCATGATCTGATCAAAGAATATTATCATGAATAAAAGCATCTATTAATTTTTCCTTCAAATCTGAAGAAATTATACAATAATCTATTCTCCATCAACTGTTATTTTTTCTAGCATTAGCTCTAAGAGACCACCAAGAATACTGTATTTTGTTTGGATATAAATATCTAAAGGTATCAATAAATCAATGTTCCAAAAATCTAGAAAATCACTGTCTTTCTTCTATGGTATATCCATGTTTTCATTCATTAGCTTTTGGATATTTTAGATCTATAGGATTATGAGCAACATTCATATCTCAACAAAAAACAACAGGTTTTTTTTTCGATAAATATTTCATATATTCTAACAATATTTCATCCCAAAATTGTCTAAAATCTAATCTTGAAAGATCAACTTTAGCATTAGGAACATATACAGATCACATATAAAAAGAAGGATACTCAGCTATACAAATCCTTCATTCTTTATCTTTTAAAATGACTTCTTCAACTTCATTTAAAGATACTCTATCTTTATATTTCTCATATACTTTTTTAACAATATCATTAGGTAACAACTCGAACCCTTTTATAAACTTTTCTGGTTTTATCTTAGAAAAAATAGCAGTTCCAGAATATCCTCCTCTTTCAGCGGAATTAATGAAAATATAATTATAACCTAAATCTTTTAATAACTTAATAAAACCCTTATCAATTTGATTTTCTCTAGCTTTAATTTCTTGCAATCACACAATATCTGGTTTTTCTTTTTTTAAGTAGTCTAACAAATTTCCTTTCCTAATTATTGATCTTAAACCATTTACATTCCGCGAAACTATACTAATCATGTTTCTTATCTAAAATTTGTTTTAAAATATTTTTTACTTTTTGTGATTTAGATGAGTCTTTTTTTTCTTTTTGAGAACTATCTTTATTTTCTTGTTTTTTTTCTTTTCATTTATTTTTTAACTCTTTTAATATTTCATCAGCTTTACTAGGATCTTTCATTATTGAGTCAAATTCTTCTTTGGTAAGGTATTCTTTTTCTAACAAAACCTTAGCTAACTTATGAATAGTATCTTCGTAAGATTTTAATATATTTTTTGCTTTTTCATAAGCATTTTTTAGTAAAGTTTTAACTTTTTCATCTATTAACTCACTAGTTTTCTCTGAATAAGGCTTAAAAGGTAACCACATCTGTTTCTCTTCGTCAAAATACATTACTGGTCATAACTGCTCATCCATTCCATATTTAACAATCATATCAGTAGCAATTTTAGTAGCTTTTTCAAAATCATTAGCTGCTCATGTAGTTATCTCATCCTTACCGAAGAATACCTCTTCAGCTGCACGTCAACCAAGCAAAGTTACTAATTCATCTAAGAACTTAGCTTTAGAATACAAATATCTATCCTCTTGAGGCATTATCCATGTAACTCATAAAGCCATTCACCTAGAAACAATACTAATTTTCTCAACAGGATCAGTATTAGGCAAAACATATGCAGTAACAGCATGTCACAGTTCATGATATGCTATTTTCTTTCTTTCATCTTCTTTGATAGATTTTATCTTCTTTTCAGGTCACATTACTATCTTTTCAAGAGCATACTCTAGATCATCCATAGTTATAACATCTCTATTTTCTCTAGCTGCTTTGAGAGCAGCTTCATTTACTAAATTTGCTAAATCAGCTCAAACAAAACCAGATGTTCTTCTAGCTAAAACATCTATATCTACATCTTCTGCTATTTTTTTATCTTTCAAATGAAGTTGCAAAATTTGTTTCCTTTCTTCTAATGTCGGCCTTCATACATAAACTTTTCTATCAAATCTTCACGGTCTCAAAAGAGCAGGATCCAAAATATCAGGCCTATTAGTAGCTGCTATTACTATTACATTCGTATCTTTATCAAATCAATCCATTTCAGTTAATATCTGATTAAGAGTTTGTTCTTGCTCCTGATGACTTCAACCATATCACAATCATCTTTTCTTTCAAATAGTATCAATCTCATCAATAAAAATAATACTAGGAGCTGCAGCTTTAGCTTTACTAAATAATTCTCTAACTTTTGCTGCTCACATTCATACCAACATCTCCATAAATTCTGATCAAGAAGCAGCAAAAAATGGAACTCCAGCCTCACCAGCTACAGCTCTAGCAAGTAGTGTTTTTCAACTACCAGGAGGTCAATACAACAAAACCCCTTTAGGAATCTTTGCTCAAACTCTTTTATATTTTTCTGGATTTTTTAAATAATCAATTATTTCCTTTAATTCTTGTTTAGCTTCTTCCATTCAAGCAACATCTTTAAAAGTAGTTTTTACTTCCTGAGATGTTTTCAATTTTCAAGCACTAACACCAAAAGGTAAAACTCATTTTCATCACATCATCAATTTGATAAAAAATAGAAAAAGAAAGAAAAACAAAATAGTAGGTATTATTTGCTCAAATATGATCTTCTTAAAATCACTCTCTTTTTTATATATAACTATTATTTGAGTATCTCAAGTTAAAGAAATACCTAAATCTTTCAAAGATGTAGAAACAGGCTTTTGTGTCTCATATATTTTATAATAAATAATTTTTCTTAAAGATGGCTGTGTCTTTAAAAACATACTCCCCTGAACATATCAAGTAGTTTCTCATATTATCTCATATCATTTTAATATAGAATCATTTATGACTTCTATTTTTTCAAATTTATGATTTTTATACATTTCTAGAAAGCTATTTAGATCTATTTGTTTAGCCTCTTTAATTTTCTCAATATTAACATTAGTTCATCATATATTTAAATTTTGATAATTTATATTTAACAACAAATAAACTCCCAATAAAAAAAATAACAATATAGCCAAACCTTTCTTCATATGCCTATAGTTTAAATTAAATTATAAAAAGATTTGATTTTAATTTATAAACAATTATTTTTTATTTTCAACTTTTAGTAAATAATTAAAATTCAAAATAAATGAACTTAGAAAAATTAAAATCTGAAGTAAAAAACATAGAAAAAGAAAGACAAATAGTAAAAAGTATTTTAAGATGACAAATACCTAAAAATTTAAAAAATATAAATAATTTCTTTAAAACTATATTAATGATAGTTGAATCTCCAAATAAAGCTAGAACAATATCTAATTTTTTTGGAAAGCCCTCAAGAAGAATAATTTGAAATCTCAATATATATGAAATCAATATTTGAAACAAACTATTATTGATAACCTCTTCCTGATGACATGTATTAGACTTAATTACAAAAGAAGGAATATATTGAGTACAAATAGAAAACAACAAAAACTATCCAATCTATGATTCCATAAAATTTTGTAAATATAAATTTAAACTAGACACTCAGATACAAATAACCGATAATTTTGAAAAATGTGAAGAAATAACATTAGATAAAATAGAAATTATAAAAACTATCCAAAAAATAAGTTTAGAAGTAGACGAAATTTATTTAGCTACCGATCCTGATACAGAATGAGAAAAAATAAGTTATGATTTATTTTGTCTAATAAAACCTTTTAATCCCAAAATTTTTAGAATAGAATATCATGAAGTTACTAAAAAAGCCATTCTAAACGCTATCGAAAATAAAAGACAAATAGATTTTAATCTTGTTAAAGCGCAAATTGTTAGACGTATTGCTGATAGATGGGTATGATTCAGTTTATCAGAAAAATTACAACAATATTTCAATGATCCTAATTATTCTGCTGGAAGAGTTCAAACTCCTGTATTATGACGAGTTATAGAAAGAGATAAAGAAGGCAAAGAAAAAAAAGCTATCATAAAAATAACTTTGCCTAATATAGACAATGATAACGAAAAAAAACATCTTGGTTTTTATTATAAAAAACAAATAATCTTAGAAGAAAATGCTCCAAAAAAAGTAAAAAATATCAAAAAAACAAAGAAAATATCAGTAAAAATATTAAATGAAAAAAAAGAAATCTCTAATCCATTACCTCCTTTTACAACTGATACTCTATTAGAAGAAGCAAATACAATATTGAAACTTTGATCTGATGAAACTATGCAAATAGCCCAAGATTTATTTGAAAATTGATTAATAACTTACCATAGAACTGATTCTATTCATATTTCTAATGTTGGTATAAATATAGCTAAACAATATTTAACAGAAAATTGATTAGAAAAATATTTTCATCCAAGAAAATGGGGAGAAGAATGAACACATGAAGCTATAAGACCCACTAAACCACTAAATTATCAACAAATTAAAGAATTAGTAGATAGTTGAATAATATTATGAAACTTTACATATAAACATTACAAAGTATATGATCTTATTTTCAAAAGATTTATAGCTTCTCAAATGTCACACTTTGAATACAAATCAACAGAATTTGAATTAGATTTTCCTGAAATCAACTACACAACAAAAATACTTTTACCAACACAAATAATTAAAAATTGACGAAATTTAATCATACCATTTGGAATATATCATCTACATTCATGAGAGTATGAAGTAGATATAGATAAAAAATTAATACCGAAAATACCACCATATACACAAGGAACGTTAATAATGGAAATGAAAAATAAGTGATTGTGAAGACCTTCTACTTATGCTACAATTATTAACACTTTAATAAAAAGAGGATATATTATACAACTACCTAAAACAAACTGGTTAAAACATACAAAAAAATGAGAAAATGTTTACGAATTTTTAATATCTAACTACAAAGAATTAATTGATGAAAAATTTACAGTTTTGCTTGAAAAACAAATGGATGAAGTAGAAAAAGGTAAAGATCACAATGAAATATTAAATAAATTGTTAGAAAAATTAAAAAGTTATAAACTCATAATATAACATATATCCTTTTTATATCATAACCTTAAACTATCACAATGAATAAAACTAAACTTTTCATTAGCTTGGTATTGCTTACAATTTGAACAAATATATTGTTTTTTTCATTATTTTATTTTTTATTAAACAATAATTTTATAACCTTACCCTACTATTTAACCTCTTCATGAAACAAAATTGAAATTTTACCTGAAACTAAAAAAACAGTTATAGAAAAAAAAATAAAAGAAGAAATTAACATTTATGATCTTCAAAACCAAGTAATAGAGGCTATTAAAAAACTATCCCCATCAGTTGTAAGTATTGTTATCAGCAAGAATCTAAAAATATTCATAGAAAATCCTTATGACTTTTTTTGATGACATATAGTAGAAAAAAAAGAAAAAATAGGATGATGAAGTTGAATAATAGTAACAAAAGACGGCTATATTATAACTAATAAACATGTTATACAAGATCCTAATGCAGATTATACGGTTGTAACATCAGATGGTAAAGTATATAACGTTAGAAATATCCGAATAGATCCTGTATTAGACTTTGCTGTTTTGAAAATAACAGATAAGAATTGAATTTCTCCTGTTAACTTAAAACCTGCAGATATTCAACCAATAAAAAGCTCAGTTAAAGTTTGACAATTTGTAATAGCTATATGAAATGCTCTAGCTCAATATTCTAATACAGCTACTTTTTGAATAATCAGTGCATTAGGAAGAAATTTAAATGACTTGGATAATGAAACTAATAGTGTATACATATGACTTTATCAAACTGATGCTGCTATCAATCCTTGAAACAGTTGATGACCTTTAGCTAATATAAATTGACAAGTTATAGGTATTAATACAGCAATAAGTTCTATTTGACAATGAATAGGATTTTCTTTACCTATAAGTAAAGAATTTATAGAAGCTACTCTTAAAAGTATAAAAAAATACGGAAAAATAGTTAGACCATTTATGTGAATAGAATTTGTAGATTTGAATCCTTCTATAGCAAGAGCTAAAAACTTAACTCAAGTTGAATGAGCTCTTGTAAAAAAAGTTTTACCTTGAACTCCAGCTGAAAAAGCTTGATTAAAACCAGGAGATATTATATTAAAAATAAACGACATAGATGTAAATATGACTCATCCTCTACTTTATGTAATATATACTTTTTTACCATGACAAACTATTAACCTACTAATTGATAGAAATTGAAATCTAATAAAAAAAAGTTTAACTTTATCTAAACTTAAATTTTAATGTTAGACTCTTTTGCTTAATTTTTTTATTATCATTTTTTTTTAACATAAATAGCAGGGAAAAATATCCCTGCTTTTTTAT
>CAYNHJ010000001.1:2855-24110 GCA_964397125.1 uncultured Candidatus Peribacteria bacterium | reverse complement strand
TTTTTATTTCTAAAATTATTTATCATATTTTTATTTTTTCTCATAAATTTCAATTAAATCACTACCTGCCAAAAATTTATATATAATATTTCATTCTTTATATAGATATTTAACGTAATCCCAAAAACTTCTATACATAGTAGGAATATAAATCAAACCTTGAGGTGAAATATACATAACACATTGATTCAAATTTTTATTTAAAACACATTTTCAACCATTAAAAATTCAATAATAAGAATTTTCTAAATCTAACAAACTATAATCTCAATTAATTTCTACTTTTATAAGTTTTTCTGGTTTTAAGAATATAGACCAAATTATCTTTCCATTAAGACTATTAAAAACCTGAATCATAGGTATTCAATTAGATATATCTACATAAACCTTATAAGGCTTTTTAATCTCAATTTCTCAATCAGTAGTTATTTGTCAAACAACATTTCAATTTATATCTTTTAAAACCACATTTCAATTATAAAAGAAAAGTCATCAAGTAATAACTTCAGAGTTATAATCAACTATAAAATCACTTATCTGTTTAACTCAACCTTTTTCTAATTTTTTTCCTGTTAGAAGTTCCCAATATCAATTTCTATATCTATAAAACCTAACTACTCACTCATCAATACTATGTGATAATTTACTAATTATTTTTGCATAAGTTCATGATGGATCTAAATCAACTTTAGAAATTTGTAAATTAGGTTTAATAATATTAACTTCAACCAACATCTTCTGCAAATTATCATTTATATCTTTTCAATAAACATAAAATTTAAATATTTTATTACCAGTGCTGTATATCTCAACCGACAATTTTCAATCTTTAGATTTAGCTAGCACGTTCCCTTTCAAATCCTCTATCCGACTATCAGATATAAAAGTATTATCCTTCCATTTAATATCCAAATAGTAATGAGTATTTATATATCAAACTAAATTAGTTCATTTATCTACCACTTCATCAGTTTTCTTTCTAATCAGTCTAATATCAGCAACAGGTAAGCTATTATCAGACCAAACATCGTTTCAAAGTAATATTTGATTTGACAAAGGTGTTGATTTAACTAAAACATTTTTCAAATCAGGAATTATTGATTCATATTTTAATCATATAATTTTAACGTATCTCCATTTTCTAGGTTTTAGATTTAGATAAACAGACAAAGTATTTGTCCAATCAATCTGTTTTACTGTTAGTTTTCATTGTTTTTGTAAATCATAAACAAATCAATTTAAATTTTTATACTTTATTTTAATAGCTGATATATCAACTTTTTTAGGCAACACTAAAACATATCTAATTTCATCTGGCACACTTTCAATATTCTTTTTATCCTTTCGGTTATCTATTCTATCAGTCCATATTAATAAATATCAATCAAATTTCCTTAAATTATACCACCTAACTCACATACTATCATAACTTCCTCATACCCTTTCAAATCCGTCTACCTCTAAATCATCAGACCAAATTTTAAATTTCTCTCCTTTAATAGATAGATATCATTTTTCATCAACTAAACTTTCAATATTATCTTTTGATATAACAGGACTAAAATAAAATTCTGAAAAATAATTAGTAGGACTATCTTTCACTACATCATTTTCATTTCCTCGTTTAATATAAACTTGTTTCTTATCCCATATAACAAGATCATATACTCCATCACCATTAACATCAATTTCTATATATGTTTTCTTTTTTCTTATTTCATCAGCAAAATCTAAATCATAAACTACATTATAATATCTATCATCTGTTCATTTTACAAACAATCAATGTATATATTGAGAAATATCTTGCATATTATACAATGAAAATAATCATTTATCTAACTGACTATTCTTTTTATTAGATGAAATTACAGTATCAGATGAAGAATCAACAGAATTGGCAAATAACTTTAAAGAAGTAGTAAGATTATGATCTAAATTAGCAAAATATATTTTTATCTTTTGATAATCTGATTTTGTCATTCAAAGCTGTATATAACTTTTATCATTTAATTTTCTATTTATTCAATCAACAATCTTTTTATTTAAACTGAGATATGTTAACAATGGATGATTAGAGTTTTGAATAAAACTTTTTATCTTAGGGTTGATATTAAATATTTTGGAATAAATAATTATATTTTTTTCAATTTTTTTATCCTCTACCAAAATATTTTTTCACAAATATTGTTGCAATCAATCTCGTCATTTTGATTTTAAAATATTCTCCATTCTTTCAATTTCTTCTTTCCTTTTAAGAACTACGTTTTTAGCTTTATTAATGGCTTTCTCTAAATTTTTCTCAGACAAAGATAAATCAACTGATTGTTGAAGAATATTTTGAATGCTACTAATCTCTGAAATAGTCTTTTTATTAAATAATTTATTTTTCAAATAATCTAAATCAGATACTAACTTTTTCCTCAAAGTATTAAAATACTTCTCTGTAGCAATATCTCAAGAAGATGTTTTATAATACATTATCTCTTTAAATTTTTTATTCATATAACTTTGGAAATTAACATCTACATTAACATCTGGAACATTAATAGAAAATCAAGCCCCTACATCATTAACTCTCATAGATCATTTTCTAATTTCATCTACTATTCAATTAGTAAATCAATTTATTACATCAGCCAAACCTTTAGCTATTTCATAAACTAATTCAAAATTTATCTTTAAATTTACAAAAGCATCTATTCTTACATCATAATATTTAGGGAAAGGAAATTTAGGTAATGTTAACTCTAAAAAGTCAAAAGGGAAAACTCTTGAATATCTTTGAGTTAACTGTTCTACTCTTGTTTTAACATTCCGCTCAGCAACTAATCATATATTATTTTTTATAATACACCAAAATTTTCATATCCATTCTGCTAAATTTACTACAACTTTAATTGCAGGAAGAATAGGTGGAATTTTAGGAGCAGGTGGTAACAGTGGTGGTAATTTGATCTCTGGGGTTGGTATAGTTATTCTAATATCTGGTAATCTTGGAGGAAATGGTATCTTTGGTGGCAAAGGAAGTTTAATTCAAATATTCAACTTAGGAGGATAAGGTAAAGTAGGTAAATATATATATGGTAATTTTATAGGTCTAAAATGAAATTCTGGCAATATAATATTTATTCATAAATTTATATGCGTCAAATCAATATAAATATCTGGTAATTTAAACGGTGGAATAGGAAGAATTGGTAAATCTATACAAAAAAGTGAAAGTAAACAATCATAAAAATCATAATTATCTACTCTACATTTTCCACAAGACCTTTTCCATTTAACAGAAAAATCAATTAATATCTGCCATGTCTTAATAATAGCAATCATTAAAATTATAAAATCTACCCATTTTTCAAATCTTACAGCATTTTGATGGAACCAATTAATAATTGCTAAAAAGAATTTGTCTAATATACAAACTATTGATTGTATAAGTTTGTCCACTATATGCAAATAACCATAAAGTTGCAAAGGAAATCTCATCCAAGCATCAATAGCTTGAATATCTCTTTTAACAATATTAAATACTTCTTGAATATTACTATAAACTTTAATATACTCTTTATATTTTCACTCACAATCAGAATATTGTTTTAAGCATTTTTGTTTTTCTTTTTCCTTATTAATATTTTGACATTTTTTCTTTAAATTTTCACATTTTCATCACATTGAAACAATAAATTTCTCCCATTCTTTATAAACATCTCTATTTTCTTCCCACCAACCAGTTAAATAACTTTTCATCCTATTAAACTCTTCTTCAGAAAGCCAAGGTAATTTTATTACAATACTTCTAGTTTGTATATTTATTAACGGAACATCTTCGAAAAATTTAGCTAACTGCTCAAAAGGATTCGAAGTTATCTTCGAAATATCTTTATACACTTTCTTCTTTGGAAACAACACACTTTTCCGATTATATTCTCAAATATCAGTTTTTAACTGTTGAGTCTGTTCACTCCAAGCTTTTTTAATATCAGAAATTAACTCATTATCATTAAAATTTTTAAATATATCTACTATTTTATCTAATCATTTAGACAAATTACTCAAATCAGGAATATAAACATAAATCGTCATATTTGTTAAAGCATTTATAATATATCTTATTTGATTATCTAACCACTTTTTAATAATACATTGAACAAGTCATTTAAGATTTCATCACTGAATCTTTAAATTAATAGGTATTCATTGTTTTAACAATATTTCTTTAGCCTTCAAAGCATTTCATATATTATTTCTCTCTAACTTCAAAAATGAAGAATTAATAACAAATCAATTAGGATCATTAATCTCAAATAAATCCAAGGAATAATCACTTACTCAATGATTTTCTATCAATTCAAAAGGACTTATCAATTTATCAGTTCACCATAAAGGTTTCTTACAAGATGTTCAATCTAACAAATATTGTCAACTATTAAGTACAAATCAATTATTTTCACTTTCTGATCAACCTTTTTTATTTTTATCTTTACAGAGTACATCTTTAAAAGCAACTACTACACAATTTCATTTGATAGTTCACCAAGGAGGTACAGGAGAAACTAACCCTTTAAGATAATCACCAAAACATACAACAATTCACAATCACATAGTAAGTGTAGGAGATATGTATAGTCTTATTTTAGACTTATAAACTCAAGGACAAGGATTAGGTTTAAATTGATTTGGAGGATCTACAAAAGGAGCTATTGAAGTTTTGTTAGGCATAGGAATAGGTATACAACATGGATTTCACTTACAAGATTTCCATTTAGTTCAAGGAAACCAAAATACAGTTCTTCACCAATCCCATCATACAGGACATCCAAAAACATTAAATACACCAGGTGTGAAAAAAGATACATTAAAAGGAGGTTCTAAAGTACATTTCTTTCCATTATCTCATCATAAAGAAAATCATTTACAAAGATTTTTACTAAAATTTTCTAATTTATTAGCTAATTTAGCTAAAGTTTTATTATCAAAAACAGATAAATTGATTTCTAAACCATTTGTAAGAAAATCTTCAAAATTTATACTATCATCATTAGTAACTTCCAAATCAGTTATATCTTCAATAGGTTCAGCATATTCATTTAACACAGACAAATCTCCTTTAGATAATTTAGATTGAATATCTTTTAATTTCTTCTGGATTTTTTTATTATTAGTTTCATCAAAAAATTTTACTTTATCTGCTAAATTTATTCTTCTAAAATCATAATCTCTATTGTTGTTTTTTCAATTATTTATAGCTAATCAAATTTGTTTTACACATCAATTTGTAGGTTTAAAAATAATTTGAGGAAGTCATTTAATCTTTTGTAAATCCTTATTAAAAATTCAAATATCTATTTTAACAGGATTATATCCACGATAAATTACAAACCGACTAATACTTCACTGTGATTTAGGTCAAAGCTGTATATTATCCAATTTAAACAAATACGGATCAACATCAGATCTATACAAATAATTGTTTCAAATACCACTGACATTAAAACCTAACACTAATCAACTATTATCTACATCCACTTCCCATGGTCATATAAGATTTTCCAAATAAGTTAATTTTAATGAATGATTTGTTCTATTTTTAAAAAACACAGTAACTTTAACAACGTCTCATTTTTTCAAACTAGTATTATTACCATCTATTTTTTCAAACTTTTTAAAAATCTCCACTTTGTCATCTCAAGACAAAAATGCTATAATGGCATATTTTACAGAATCTCAAGTTATATTTTCATATACAGGCTTTCAAATATTGGAAGGAACATCCACATATTTTTGATTGTAAATCAAAGATTCGTTTACTTTTTTGTTATACAAATTTTCTATATTTTCTAATTTATTATTAGATCACAAATTATTTAAATAATTATACTTTCCTAATACTTTTCAATCATTTGATAAAATAGTTCAAATTCCTTTTCAAGGATTAGGAGCTTTTAAACCTTTCCAATGAACTAAACTATTATCATAAACTTTTTTATCAACTAATTTCAAACCAAAAGACTTTATCAACTTTTCTTGAAGTCTTCTTTTCCAATCTTTATCACAAACATATACATCTTTTGAAACATAACTATTTCAATAAAAAATTTTAACATTTCAGTCGATATCATTAGTAACAATATCAACTTTCCCATCACCATCCATATCCTTAACAAAAATTTGTTTTATATTATTCAAATCATAAGGTCAACCAGGTACATCTAAACAAATCAACCTTCAATCTATTTGATATCTTCATTTCAAATTATAATAAACTCTCAACTTTCATTTATTAGTCCAAACAATAAGATCATCATATCAATCTCAATTTACATCAGCATCAAAAATATCTTTTATTCAATCTCAGATAAGCATTAAATCTCCCAAATCAGTAAATTTAGAAAAACTTCATCAATAATTTTTCAATAAAACAACACTACCATCGTCTTTAGCAATAATAACATCTTTCAAGCCATCATTATTAAAATCTCACACCAAAACTTTCTTTATACCTCCGTTTTCAGAATAAAAAATCTTTTCTCATCTACTTCAATCAAAATTAGTATTTTTTATAATATCATTTTTATCTACTCTTTTCAAAAAAGCATCTCAAAAATTTATCAAAAATTCATTAGCATTAAACTTTGTTGCTTGTCAAACTGTTAATCCTCAAGCCCAATCTACTATATTAGAAAAACCTTTAAATCAAACATTATAAGTATTAACATCTGAAGGATCTTGCCAATCTATAACATCTGATAATTTTTGAGTAGTATCATATATTAAAATAGCTAAACTTCAATTTGTACTTCACTCTCATCGTCATTTTGTATATCAATACTGTGATGAAGAAAGAGTTATATTATCTTTTGATACAATATAACTATCATTCCTATAAATTTTCAACTTCCCAATTAGTTTATTTTTCCAATATACATCAAAGTATCAACTACTATAACTAAACTTCATTCATTGTGTAACTACCCCCTTTTTAAAATCTACAACTACTTTTTTATTTACCAGAATCTGATATCCGTTAAAATCTATCTCATTTGATAAAATTTGACTATCAGTTGGTATAGGCTTGTATTGAATAAAATTTGTATTTAATTCTGCAGAATTTAAAACCAACTTAAAATCAGAATATTTTCAAATTTCAATCTTTCCAATATTAGGAAAATCATAATAAATATATCATCAAGACAAACTTAAAGATACATTACATTCTTGATTTGTAGGACAAAGTATCTTACCATTTTGATTTATAACATATAATGTTTTATATACTTTTTCAGGATCAATAAGATAAGTAGTTATAGCAAGATTCTTATTACTTGTAGATTGAAGTAAGGTAGCTACATTTTTATTTTCTGAAAAATAACCCCATAAATTTCACCAATCTGTTCAAAATAAAGATAAATACATTATATTTATATGCTTTGTTGGCCAATTTATTGTTTGAATCTCAATTTTTTTATAATCTGGAATTTGTTTGTCTAAAGGAAGATTTTTTAAAAACGAATATATATAGCTTACTCCTCCTCAATCTAAAGCTTTAATTACAAACGAATTACCATTTTTTGAAACAAACTTTAAATTTCATATCAATCATACTTGCAAATTGTTTACCTCATCAATTACATTTCAATACCTATCTTTAACTAATATTGTAGCCTTTGTAGTTTCTCCAGGTTTTAATATACTTTTTTCTAAACGTATTTCTGTTCTTATAGATTTAGCAGGTTTTACAGTTAAAGTTATAATCTTTTTAATCTTATCTCAAATTTTAAAAATCAACTTTCAATTTCAAGCTTTATAAGTGGGTTTTAACTTGATTGTTAAAATTCAATCTTTAACAACAAAATAATTACTTGGTAATACAAACAAACCTCACTCTTGTTGAACAGTTAAAGGAACTGATATAGGTTTTCATAAACTATCAATTACTTTTATTTTCAAATTTATGTATTTTGAATTATAACTGTCTGGTAATTTATAAAAAATTTTATCTGTTTGAACATTTCAACTATAAACATAAATACTAGCATCTACCACTTTAAACTCTTTTTGTACAGATGGAAAACTTTTATTTATAGAAAATACTGGTTCTACTTTAACTTTTACAATCTTTATATCAGAGACATTTCAATTATCTTTAGAAAGATCAATAAAATAATATGCATCCCTAAAATTTGTAAACTCAAATCAAGTATCAAGTTGATTTCATTTTCTTAACTTAGCTCCTCCCTCAATTTCTATTCTATAAGGAAAAGATATAGCATCAACTTTATTTCAATAAATATCATATCCACTAATTTTTATAGGCAAAACTCCTCATTTAACAATCCTATTTCATATTGATTCTATTTTAACAGAAGACAATTTAGCAGGAGTTAATATAAAAGTTTTGGATTTTAAAACACAAACATCTCATTTACATATCACCAGTTGAATCAAATTAAATCATGCCTTTGTTGTATTCCAACTTATAGGTAATAATACTTCACTATCAGATACAGATTCTAGTATTAAATTATCTTTACATAAATTCACATTATTAACATAAATTCCTTTTTTCAACAGACAAGATTGTCAAATCATTCAAATCTTAAAATTTAAATTTTTTAACTCTTTTGGATTCAAATTTGAAATTTTAATAAAATAATCATTTTTATTATCCACACTAGTGTAATTGTTAGGAATAATAGACACAATTATATTCTTTTTTAATTTATCAAATAACTGTTTATCTTTATCATCAAGTTGAGTTAAAATATAAGCATTAGCTAAATTATTTGAAGCTAAATATCTATTATATCATTCCTTATGATAAACCAACCACAATTTATTAATTTTATCAGTAGAATATTTAGAATAAATTTTCTTAAAATCCTCATAAGATTTTCTAAAATATGTTGAAATAATCTCATCGATTTTTTCTTTAGAAACAATATTAGTTGGAAAAACTTGTTTTAAATCTTCATCAGAGCTACTAAAATCTGAAGACCATTTACATAAATGACAATTACGAGGTCAAATTGTAAAGCTACATTCATCAGTAATAGATACTTTGAATGAACCTGGAAGAGATCTCAACCAACACATAAAAGCACTTGGCCAACTAAAAAGAGGAACTGCTCAAGAAGGAGGTATTCAACATTTAGATTCACTCTCAACTTGTTGATTTGATAAACTATTTTTAATATTAAAATCTAAATTATATAAATTATCATTTTTATACTTTTCTATCTTTGAAATTAATTGAGGAATATTTGACGAATCTATATCATCTCATCACTTAGAAACAATTAATCCAGCTTCATATCCTTTCCATTCTCTTTTTGGAAATAAAGATTTGTTAACTTTATTTTCTTTTAAATCGTCTTTTAAATAATTATCTTCTAAATATCTTATTCTTTCATTAATATCAAAAGATTTTCTCAAATATTTAATCTGTTCTAAATAATTGGAAAACAAAGGCCTTTTAGACCAACCTAAATTTTGATAATATAAAATACGTGCTAAAACTTTAATATTATCCTCACCTAAAACTTTAATAAAATAGTCTTCAGGTATAAGATTATATCATCTATTTGGAGTTGCTCTAATATCTACTTCAGCAAGAAAATCAAATGCTTTTTTATGTTGACTGTAATAATTTTGAGATTTACTTAATTGATTTTTTAAAACTTCATTATAGTTTTTAACTAAATTTTTAAGATAATTTTTAATATTTTTTTCAATATCTTCTGGAGTCAACAAAACCAATTGATTTCATACCTTTTTATAAACCTTAACCTTCCACAAATCTGGATATATCAATTTAACTGTATCTCATCAAATACCTAAAAAAGTAATATATCTTGGATCATCAATAGGTCTATTAGGAGTTACATAATTTAATCAAGAAATTTCAGAAAGAGTAGGAGATATATGTTCTACTCTAGTATCTATAAGTTTATAATAGTAATAATACCGATTAAAATAGTCATCTGACATAGTACAAATTGTTGAATATCATCCCATTCCATCAGAAACGGTTTGCCAACAAACACAAGTAGATTTTTCTTTTATTAAATTTTTAGATTTTAGACCATTAGTTACATTAATCAACAAATAATCTCATACTCAAACAGAAGAATTAAACTTTTCAAAAAATTCAGGATAAGACATTAAACTTTTTGACATACTTCCACAATATGTTTCATTAACAGTTTGAGGATTGGTATAATATGTATTTATAGCTTTTTTTGTTTTAACTATTGAAGAAAATACTTTATAAGCTTTCCAACTATAAGCTGAAGATATTTCTGAAATTACTTTTTTGGATCCTCATATATCAAAAAGCCATCATCAAATAGATTTATCCCAGGAAGGATTCCAAGCATATTTATAATTAAAAAATTTCAATTTAATTTCAGAGGTGGTCTTATTATAATCTACATTCAATGGAGAAGCTCAACCCCAATTTCTCATCACCCGTTGATCTAATGTCTCAGAAGGGCTACATCTTTTAATTTCAAATCATTTAGCATCCTTAGGAGCTAACATAACATCTAATCCTCTATTTGCTTCAACTTGTCTAGAAAAAAAGCCAAAAGTATATCAAATAGAACTTAAATTGCTTGATGAAATATCAATACTATTTAATTTTTCTGGATCATCTACATTAAAAAAAGTTCATCTATAAATAGTAAAATCTTTTGCTCAAGTTATATCTCACGCATATTTTCAAAAATAAAAATTTTCCCACTGACTTTCTAAATATTTACTTCAACAATTGTTTCTATGATAATGTTGATAATAAGTTAATACCGGATAAAGCATATAATATTTTTCCTTCTCAATTTTACTATCAAGAGCTTTTTTTAAAATATTATTAAAATATTCTATCTGTAAAGGGGTAATGGTGTCTTTAATTAAAACCTTCTGTAAAATAGTATCTACATTTTTACTTCATGAAAACGAATAACTCCATCTTCAAGTTGCTTCTACATTCTCCGAAATTTTTTCAACATAAGAAGGAGAAAAAAGCTGATAAATATTTCTAAAATAATTTTTTACTGCTTGAGCTATAATTTTTGTAGGTATAGAAGGATATTTATATCAGTGTAAATACTTTTCCCCAGATGTTCACCATTTATTTACAAAATCATTAACTTTTTGAAAATATAAATTGTAAACTTTATAAAACCTTTCATTATTATTCATTCATTTTATTACTTCCTTTTCATACTCTTTAACTTTTTTTCACAAATCTTTTAAACTTTTTAAAAGCTGCTCATCATAATCAGTAGAAAGTAATTTAAATAACAAATTAGTAAAATAATGTCTAACAAGTGCTTCAGCAAAAATTATCTTATTAGCATAAAAAGGTAAATTTCCTTTAGAAAAGTATCATTTTAAAGCCTCAAAATCATCATACCAAAATTTTTTAGAAACAAAACCAGTAGGATTAGAAGAATATTGTTTTAATTTTTCAAAAAACTTTTTATAATCATCTAAACTGTTGTAAACTATAACTGAATGAAAAATTTCAGGCTGTCCCCCTTCCTTTCAAGAATAAACAAAAAATTTAGTTTTTGGATCAAATACATATTTTTTATTAACAAAATCTACATAAGGATAAATAGAAGGAAATATAAATCAATCGTAATTAACAACAGGAAAAGGAATGTTTCAAATCAATACTAATCAAACTAACTTTGAAGATTTGTCCTTTTCTCATCTAAAATAAAGATTCTGTAATATTTTAACAATATCCCAAGACTTTAAACTTTTTGTATCAATAGGTAATACTATTGCTTTTGTATTATCAAACTTAGACTGAATCCGATTAGTTGCATACCAATTAATATCATCCTTTAAAGAAGAAAATAATTTAGAATCTACCAAAATAGCTACTAACTTAATTTGTTGAACTTTTTGCTCTTGAGCAAAAGCTTTAGGAAAGAGAAAATAATTAAGTAAATAAAAATACTGATTTATATAAAAAGACAAAATATATCCTAACAAAAACAAGGAAATTAATATCTTTTTTATTTTTGTTATATTCATATTTTTTTAATTTAACTAAAATTGTAAATTTTTAAAATTATAATCAATTTATACAAACTTGCAAATAAAATTAACTAATACTTTTCAAAGAAAATAGAAGTTTTATCAAATCATAAATTCAATAAAATATCAACTACTTCATCCACCATAGAAGGTTTTCAACAAATATAAATCAAAGTATTATCTTTAACAAAAACTTCATTAACAATTTCTAGTCTATCTTGAATATGTCATTTAGCAAAAAATATTTTATCATATTTTAAATTAAAATTTTTTATTTTATTTTCATCTTCTCTAGAAAGTAATATGTAATTTTCTAAATTTAACTTAGTTGCCCACAAATTCATATCTTCTATCACTTGAGGTATTAGATTAGAAATAAATCTTTCTCCAAACAAATTTACAATTTTTCAATTAAAATTTGACAAATATAAATGTTGCAAAATACTTAAAATAGGAGCCAAACCAGATCAAATGCTAATTAAAATATATCATCACGCCTTTTTTAATTTCATATTTCAAAAAGGACCCTGCATTTTAATAGTATCTCAGACAGATATATCATTCACTAAATAATTAGACATTCAATTTTCACTAACTTTTTTTACATAAAATCAAATTTTTTTCTCTTGGTCCATTATAATTGGACTAGTAGCAATACTGTAAGGTCTTTTTATTTTTCAATTATCCAATATCATAAACTGTCAAGGTTGAAAATTTATTTTTTCATCTGACTCAAAAATTAAAAAAGCTGTATTACATTTTTCAAAACTATCATATTTGTCAACTAACTTTATATTCACTATTTTGTTCATCTTATTCTCAGTTTAAATCTTTAAAAATTTTAAATTCACTATCATTTCAATAAAACTCCTTAAACCATTGTTTCAAAATGTGCTCAGGATTATATTTAGAAGAAGACTTAATAGATTGCATTCTATCTATCCGAATTTCAGATTTTTTCCAAATTTGATTCATTAGTTTTTTTACTTCGTAATCATTTATATGATAATGGTGTTTTTTTTCTCATCAAACTTTATCTTTTTTATTTTTTTCTTTACTACGATCATTATTTTTTTCCTTTCATTGTTCTTTATCATCTTGATTTTGATCATTTTTTTTAGAATTTTTTTTATTTTTTTCACTTTTATTTTTATATGAAAATCTTTTTTTCCTGAGTCTATCTGTTAATTTCTTAAAACCTTCTGTTAACTTTTTGTTATTTTCATTAAACTTTGACGACAGTTTTCAAGCTCCTTTGCACAACTTTTTCCAATAATATTCATTACCAAACTTTAATATTTTATAAATCTTTCAATATTGATCAATATAACTATTCAATCAACTATTCATAAGATGTATCCCATCTTTTATTCAATCAAAAAAATCATCATCATTAATACATTTTTGATAATCTCTTATGTATCAATAAAAACTTTTTTTAAAATTAAATAAGTAAGACTTTATTTGCTGTTCAATTAAAGTTAAATTAATTAAAGATTTCTGAAAAGTAGTTAAAAGATTAGTCAAACAATTTTTTAAATATTTATCTTCAACCCTTGGAAGAATCTTTTTTAACAAATTAATGTTTTTATTTAAAAGATTTTTTATTTCATTTATTTTATTTTCCAGAATGTCAAAATTTTTAAAAATCTGTTTATACCTTAAACTACATGTATATAATCACAAAATATCTAACAATTCTTTAGATTTTATATAATTAAATAAAACAATATTATACAAATATCTATCTTTCCCTGAAAAATATCAAGCTAATCAAGAATATATTTGTAGACTATTTACTCATTTATAATAAAGATTTTTTCAAGACTCAAATGAAAGTCTATCTATATATCCAGATCTTGTTAAACTATGTAATATTTCAAAAATATTACTATTTGCTTCAGCTAATCTTTTAAATTCAGGTGATTGTTTTAAAAAAATCCATTTATGAAAATCTCAACTGTAAATTTCTTTTAAAATAGCAAAATTTTTATATTCATCAGAACTTTTATAAAAAAAATTTCACCTAAAATATATCACAAAAAACACAAATAGGAAAATTAATCCACCTAACACTAAAAAACTTCTTAAAAATTTCCGTAAAAAATTATTACAAGTATTACTTTTAAACATTAACATAGATTTCATAAAAATAAACTACAAAGCTGAATTCTTTGTTTATTTTAATCATTTAAAGAGTTTATTCAACAACAAAATAACCAATTGAAATTTTACTTATCTTGAATTTGCTTTTTTATTCACTATACTGAATAAAAATTTATTTTTTTTATTCATAGTAATGAATATATTAGACAAAATATTTGAAGCTTTCGAATTTGCTAAAGAAGAAAATGACGTCAAAAATTTAAAAAAAAGAGATATATTTTATGAAATATCATGGGAAGAAAAAATATTATGAATATACTGACTTAGATGAGTAGGTAAAACAACAATATTATTTCAAAAATTAAAAGAAACCCCTAACTCTATCTATATAAGTATGGACTGGTGATTCTTAAAATGATTATCATTATTTGAAATAGTGAAAGAACTTTTTAAAGTAAAAAAAATAACAAATTTTTTCATTGATGAAATACATTTTTGTGATTCATGGACAATAGATTTAAAAAATATCTACGACCTTTTACCTGTTAAAGTAATTTTTTCTTGATCAAATAAAGTATCACTTTATGACAAATGAAGTGATTTATCAAGAAGAGCTATATTCTACAAAATTCCAATTTTTTCATTTAGAGAATATTTAAATTTTTATTATTGATACAACTTTAAAAAACTAGACTTTGAAGAAATTTTCAATTCTGAAAATTATAGTCATCTTCTATCTAAAATCTCAATTAACCAATTAAAAGAATATTATAAATATTGACAACTATGAATATATTACTCAAATAACAAAAACTATGAAATTAAACTAAATCAAATCATTAGAAAAATGATCTATGAAGACGGAAGCATATTATGAAAAATAGAAGATATTAACATTTTAGAAAAATTGATTTACTTTGTAGCCAACACTGTACAAAACAAAATAAGTTTTTCTTCTCTCTGAAAAAAACTTTCTATTCATCCTAAAACTGTAGAAAGATACTTAAATCTATTAGAAAAAATTGGAATATTTTATAATATAAAAAAATTTGGAACTATTTCAGATAATTTAAGAAAAGAATTTAAACCTTATTTTTCTGCTACAAATTTTATCTTTCCTTTTTGTTTAAATTGTAATTCTTCAGATATAATCTGAAAATTAAGAGAAAATTTCTTTATTTCTTGTTTAAAAAATTTGCCTTGAAAAAAGGAAATATTCTTTAAAACTACTACAGATTTTGTATTATATTATAAATGAAAAACCTATGAATTTGAAATTTGATGAAAAAAGAAAAAAATAAAAAATAACATTTTTACAGTAAAAGACGATATTTTAATATGAAAAGAAAAAATTATTCCTTTATGGATATTCTGATTTTTGTCTTAAAAATCAAAATTATAACTTACGGCATAAAATTAGTCAAAACTCAACACATTTTAACCTCTCCTCTTCAATTTCCCATATATTGAACTACACTACAAAAATGAAATTCTTTAGCAGCAGCATTTCAGCAGCTACTATCATCTCATTTAGTACAATTTAAATTTGTGTTATTATATTTATCTATCAATCACAATCATTTAATTTCTCTAAAAAATCTTCACTCTTTATAACCTCATCAACCTGGACAACTATTCCAATATCATCCTGAAAGACATACTTGAAAAAGTTTATCATCTGAATCCAATCAATCAAATATATTAAGATCAACACTTACTCCTGAAAGTATCCAATACCTTTGATTTCAAGATGGGGTAGAAACTAATTTTAAAACATAATTTTTTCAAGATTGTATCCATGCATCATCTTCACATTTTTTTGGATCTCCTTCTGAATAATTTAAAGGATCTACTTTTAGCCAACATTGATCTCTTTTTCAAGACCATCTAGTCCAATTTGTATCTCTTATATTATATACAGCTTCCATTCATTCTTTTGCAATTTCTATTGCTATAAGTTTTTTTCTTGTCCAATCTACAAAACTTAATCATTTGTCTATTACATAATATAAAGTTAACAGTCAACTAGAAATCATTACAATTACAATCACAACTTCTATTAAAGATAAAGCATATTTTGCCTTGCTTTTAAATGTTGCAAACATTAAAATAAAAATTAATATATTTAAAAATTTCTTTATTTTAGTAAAATTTTAAAAAAGTAAACTTTTTTTTCAATGGATATATTATATACTTTACACTTTTCTTCTTATGACCTTTTCATAATATGAATAATTTGATTATTACTAATTTTCTCTATAGCAATTGGTATAGAAAGAATGATAAAAATTATAATATGAAATTATATAATCAGTATAATAATTATATGAACAAATCTAGGTATTAATCTAATAATTAAATGCTTAGACAGTGGACTTATCAATTATCAAAATCCTGATAAATTAATAAATTTACTTTTAAATATAAGACAAATCCTTATACTATCTTTATACTTCATATTACTAATATGGGCTTTTTACAAATCAAAATTGTGAGTCAATTTTCCTGAGAATAAAATCGTAAAACTTTTTTTATCAATATTGTTTGCTCCTTTAACAGTAATAAATATACTAACAACTCTTTCTATCGTTATATTATGAAATAAAATTTTAAATCCTCAACAAATTATCGAATTTGCAGAAAAATTAAAAAGCAATCCAATAATATATAAAATAATTTTACTTTTTCCATTATGGCTTGTACTTCCAGGAATTGTAGTAATAATACTTTCTTCCGAAATCAAAATACCTATACCAAAATTAAATTTTAGATTTAAAAAGAAAAAAGAAAATGCTGAATCTTCCCAAGAACAATGAAATTAAAATATGATACTTAATTCATTTTTGAGAATTAGCATTAAAATGAAAAAATAGAAAAAATTTTGAAAATAAACTAATAAATTCTCTAGAAAATAAAATATGAAAAAAAATTAACTATATTTATGAATATTGAAAATTAATAATAACAGATAATAATGACAAAATAAAAAATGCAATTTCTCATACTTTCTGAATAGCAAATCGAGCTAAATGCTATATAATACCATTCAAAGAAGAAAAGCTAACCAATGAACTTATTCAAATTATAATAAATTTAATAGACAAAGATTTAAATTTAAAAAATATTACCTATTTCAAAATAGAAACAAAAAGATCAAATAAAAAATTTATCCCCAACAGTATTGAAATAAATAAAACATTAGCATCTAAACTAATAAATTTATATAACAATTTAAAAATAAATTTATCAAATCCAGAAAAAACTATATTTATAGAAATATGAAACAAAAACATATATTTGTACTTTGAAAAGAATAATTGACTGTGATGACTACCTACTGGCACAAGCTGAAAAATAATAAGTTTACTCTCTGGATGAATAGATAGTCCAGTAGCTTCTTGGCTTTTAATGAAAAGATGAGCAGAAATTATATTTTTACATTGATACACTAAAAAATTAGATAGCAATAATACAAACAAAAATAAAATTCTCCAATTAGTCAACATACTAGCAAAATATCAATGAAAAGCAAAAATTTATTTCATAGACGTTTCAAATATAACTAGACAAATAGTAGAAAATATTCCTCCTAAACGGAGAATGTTAATTTTCAAAAGAAGTTTAGTTAAACTATGAAATGAAATAGCTAAAAAAGAAAATGCTTTAGCAATTTGCAGTTGAGATAGTTTGGCTCAAGTAGCTTCTCAAACTTTAGAAAACATAAATGTAATATTTTCTGCATCTGAAAAACCAATACTTACTCCATTGATATGATTTGACAAACTTGAAATTATTCAACTTTCAAAAAAAATCGGAACATATGAAATAAGTATACAACCATCAACAGACCGATGTTCAAAAATTTCTCATAAACATCCTATAACTAAATGAAAAATCGAAATAGCTAAAAAATTAGAAGAAAAAATAAACATCTATCCATTAGACTACGAAATAATTACTATAGAGCACCCCACAGATATTGATGCTATTGAAAAATAAAACAAAATAATTAATATTTAACTAAACTTTTATCTCATTACATAAAAACAAATGGCAATTAAAATATACAAAAAGACAAATGAAAAAATAAAAAAATTACAACAAGAAAATCAAACTCTTAAAGAAGAATTAAACAAATTCAAAAATTTATTAGTTAATTTAAAAGTACAATATCAAAATCTATATGACGACTTTCAATCTTATAAAAACATGGTTTCAAAAAGAGAAAGTCAACAAAAATTAAATACTTTGATTGAAATAATAAAAAAAATAATTCCTCTGATAGAAAATATTAGATTAAGCGTTGAAAATATACCTGAAGACATAAAAGACCATCAATGGGTCAAATGAATTCAACTAACTTATAAAAATCTTTTAAAAACTTTGGAAAATTTGAATATTTATCAAATAGATAGTATTTGAAAAGAACCTGATGAACAATATCATGAACCTATCTGAACTCAAAAAACTGAAGACGAATCTAAAAAGTGAAAAATAATAAAAGAACATCAAAAATGTTACATTTATAAAGACTGATGAACAGAAATTGTAATATGTCCAGCAAAAGTGGTCATTGGAATATAATCAACATCAACATATAAAAACTTTAGTTCTCCTCAATTATTTAAAAATTCAAAAAATATATTAACAAATTTTTTATCAGTAAAAATATTAGGATAAAAATAAGAAACTTTATTCAAAAGTAGAAATCGCAGAGAAACTTTTACATTATTATTTGATTGTTTCAAATAAATTAAATGCTGTAAATGTTTTATTCATCTTTGGGTAGGAGCATCAGGAAACATTCAAATATAATTTTCATATCAAGAAAAAGAAGGACCTACTCTTATAAGGTCCTTTTCTTTTATACCTTCTTTTAAAAGTTTTTCTTTAGCTATCATTAAAGAACATCATTTAACTTCTACAAAATTATTAATTCAACTTTGGCAAATCAAAAAATCTATCCTTGAATCTCAAATATTAACTTCTTTCTTATATTTCAATCACTTTTCTTTCAGATAAAGTTCAACTAACTGGGAATGAAGCAAACTATTAACTAGAATCCAATCTCAAACTAAATTTTTCGCAGCAATAAGTCTAAAATTATATCTTCTATCTCTTGAATCTCACAACGCTTGAACAAGAATATCATTTCAATTTTTAAGAAGCTCTCCTAATCTTCAAGTATCTCATATATGAAATTTTATTTTCTCTCAACTACTTAGTTCTCCTAATCATACAAATCTATTTAATCTATCAATAAATTTAGCTTGATAAATATTTTTAAGATTTATCATAATAAAAATATCTGTATAAACTAAACAACTTGTTCTAAAATCTATCTTCTGTTATCTTAAATTATCTTCTGTTATCTTAAACTTACTTATATCATCCAGTTGATCAAAATCCTCATTTTCTTTCAGTTGCTTCAATCTGCTCCCATTTTTCATATAAATCTTTATCAACTATAATTTCAATACTATCATCCTCTCATAAAACTTCCATCTGTGCAATTCTTTCTCAATACTTTATTGCTACAGATTCTTTGGTAGCATTATATAAAATTATTCCAGCCTCATGTCTAAAATCTTCATCAATAATTCCTACTCAATTAGCAATAATTAATCATTTTTTGATAGGTAAACTACTTCTTGAATAAAGCTTCCAAGCAAAATTAGTTTTTATTCAAAGTTTTACAATTTTTATTTCTCAAGGATTAATAACCACATCTTCTGCAGCTTTTAAATCATAACATAAAGCTCCTTTAGTTTTTTTTTCAGGCTTTAAAACCTCATCGTATGTAATTACTTTTTTCATCATGATGTTAAAAAATTAAAATATAAAAAATTTAAAACCCCTATCGTCAAATAAACATCTGCTAAATTAAACACTGGCCATATCTTCAAATCTATAAAATCCCTTACTCATCATAAAAAAATTCTATCAATCAAATTTCACAAAAGTCAACTCATTAAAAAAACAAAAGAAACATTATCAATTTGTTTTTTAAATTTTAAAAAAACTAAAACAAAAAATCACACAATATATACAAAAATTATAAAATTATATGGTAAATTTATACCAAAGCTTATACCTTTATTCAATACAACAGTAGAAAAAATACTTTTTGTTAATTGGTCTATTACAATAAGAACAAAAATAAAAAAAATTAACTTAATCATAAACTTAAAAAATTTATTACTTACTAAATTACTTTCTCTACTCTAACTTTATTATTCTCAAAAGAAACAACTTTAACACTGTCTCAAATTTTAACTTCAGACTCATTTATAATTGGAAAATATATTCCTTCAAAAAAAACCACTTTCTTTCCATCTAACTGCTGAACAATTAATGTTTGTCATACTATTCTTTCTGAAACAGTGGTAGGAATATTTCAGTCTTCTACTTTATAAACTACTTTTTTTATTAACAGCCAAACTAATATACTACTCACTAAAAAAATTAGAGAAGAACCTAATAAACTGTTTATAAAACCAAAACTAACAAATTTAACAATAAATCATGTTAAAAGAGCCGAAATACCCAATGCTAAAAAATCTCATGTTAAAAAGAAAATTTCTGCTATTAAAAACAATATACCTAAACCAATCCAAGATAAAAAAAGAGACATTCATAAAATATTTAAAAATTTAAAAGACTATTCAATCTTTATCTGTTTTATTTTTATCAATTTTTCTTTATTTTTCAATTCTTTTAAAAGATAATAAACTTTCGAAGGGATAAGTATTTCTGCTACTATATCAATACTTAAAAAATGACTCATTTTTTTATCAGAATTAGTAGTTATAGAGATAATATTTATATTAAACTCTGAAAATACCATCAAAATTTGCATCAACACTCAGGGTTTATTAAGCATATAAGTTTCTAAATGTAAATAATAAACATTTGGTTTAGTTCACTCCCAATGAGCTTCTAAAAGCTTGTTATAAGAAATATTTTTAAGAGCAGAGCAAGAAAGGTTATGAATTTTAATTCCATCTTTACCTGATCTAGCAATAATTTTATCATAAGGCTGAGGCTTACATTCATTACATAAAGTATAATCTAAATATTTATCAATATCTACAATTA
>CAYNHJ010000001.1:0-2755 GCA_964397125.1 uncultured Candidatus Peribacteria bacterium | reverse complement strand
AATCTATTTAACTTTGCTTTTGCAGAAGGTGTATGCAGGACTTCTAACCAAGAAGAAGAGGCAGTATATTTATTTTTAAAAGTTTTTATTTCTACAATATCTCAATTTTTTAATTTATAATCAATAGGCACGATTCTCCCGTTTACTAAGGCACTTTTAAATCTCAATCCTATATCCGTATGTATTCTAAAAGCAAAATCTAAAACAGTACTTCATTTAGGAAGTTCTATTATATCTCACTTAGGAGTATAAACAAAAATATTTTTTTCTAAAATTTCAACTTGTAAAGCATTCTTAAATTCCTCCTTATCAGTCTCTACTTGATAAGATTTAACTATCTCTTGTAATTTTTTTATCCATTGTGCTTGTCTTTGTTCAACAGCTACAGATTGTCACATTTCTTTATATGCAAAATGAGCTGCTACTCAATACTCTGCTTGCTCATCCATCTGTTTTGTTCTAATTTGAATCTCTACAGGAAAATTAAACATTCATAAAATTGTTGTATGTAATGACCTATATCAATTTGGTTTAGGTACAGCTATATAATCTTTTATCTTCTTAATAATAGGAGTATATTTTGAATGTATTAAACCTAAAATTGTATAACAATTTGATACACTATCAGTAATAATCCTAAATGCCAATATATCTAAAACTTTGGAAATATCTTTAGTTTGATACTTCTCCAACTTTTTATAAATTCTATACGGAGACTTTAACCTTCATTTAATATCATAATAAAATATTTTTTCTGAATCTAAGATTGTTTTTAATTTTTTAATTCATTTATCTATATACCTTTCTCAATTTCAATATTTCCTTTTAACATAATTAAAAATTCTCCAAAATTCTTTTTCATTTAAAATCTTAAAAGCTCAATTTTCTAAATATCCTTGAAATACACTTAAACCTAACCTTTGAGCGATAGGCACGTACACCTTCAAAGTTTCTAACGCAATCCTTTCTCTTTTTTCTGGTTTAGGATGATAATGTAAAGTTTGTATATTATGTATACGATCAACTAATTTTATAAAAATTACTCTCAAATCTTTTCACATAGCTAAAAAAGTTTTTTTGAGAGTCTCTAATTGTCTTAATTCTCATGCCTCTTCTCTATTAGGTATATGTTTATATCTAACTTTTGAAACCTTTACTAATCACTCACATAAATTTGCTACTTCATCTCAAAAATTTTGTTTTATATCTTCATAAGTATATGGTGTATCTTCAATAACATCATGAAGCAAACAGGCTTGTATACTCTGAATATCTGGTTTAATTTTCATAAGAAATTTTGTAGCTTGAACAGGATGGACTATATATGGTTCTCAAGATAGTCTTTTTTGTCATTTATGAGCTTGTCTAGCAAATTCATAAGCATCCCGTATCTTAGTAAGTTGATCTTGAGGTAAATATTTTTTCGCTTTTTCAACAATCTCATCAACTAAAAACTTAGGATCTTCTTCAAAAACTGGTTGATAATTTATAAACTTTTCTAACTCTTGTATATCCATAAATATCAAGTTAAAAATTAAAAAAATTATAATCTATATTTTCATATCGCCGTCCTTCTAAGATAAACTAAAACTCATCATAAATTAAACTGTTTTCAAAGCCAATATCAAATAGATCTTATATAAGTTCAACCTCAAACTTTTAATCTCAATTTTAAAAGAGGAAAATTATATTCCAAAATATCATATTCATATATTTTCATAAGTCTACTAATTTGAATATATTCTCAAGCTCTTGCTAACTCATACAGTCTTTTTCATTTTATCTTTTTAGCACTATAAGGAGGTACAGGAAGACAAGCTTCAGGAATAAGACTATCTAATTTCTTTTTTATATCTTCTTCAGTAGGTTGATATATTTTTTTTCAATCTTTAAGAATATACTTTTCCCCATTTTTGTCAACTTCTATACTATAAGTTTTTATCCAATCATGCCAATCTATATCCCAACTATCAGTCTCTTTAGAAAAATCAATTACAGTTATATACTCTTTAGGTAACTTTTGAAACTCTCCTAATTTTTTAGTATCTCTACCTACTCATATTATTAAAAGTCCACTAGCCATAGGATCCAATGTCCCACTATGCCCAACTTTTGCTTTGGGATACAACTTCTTGATTTTTCTTACAACATCAGTAGAAGTATATCAACTAGGCTTATCAACAAATATCAACATATATCCAGAAATTTTTTTATATAAAATGAAAACACTTTTAAAAATATAATTATTAAATACTAAAATTCAAAAAATTCTATTAAAAAATTTAAAACATTTAACTTAATCTTTTACTATGATTTTCCAAGAAAATAAACTAAATATACTAAAAGAAAAAATTGAACAACTAAAATCTCAATGAAAAACTATAGTATGGACAAATGGCTGTTTTGATATACTACATCCCGGGCATCTAGAAACTTTT
Source organism: uncultured Candidatus Peribacteria bacterium (assembly GCA_964397125.1). Lineage (GTDB taxonomy): Bacteria > Patescibacteriota > Gracilibacteria > Absconditabacterales > Absconditicoccaceae > JAMOTU01. Next base: position 317 of record CAYNHJ010000001.1, on the reverse strand, counting down.
AAAATTTGAAAAGGTCTGAAGAGTATTCTGAAAAGGTCTGAAGAGAGAAAAAATTACAAAAAAGAAATAGCAAAAAATGATAAAAATGAAATATTAGAAAATGATGTAATTTTAATAGTATGATTAAACTGAGATAAAAGTCCTTATTGGAAAACTAAACCCGGCAGACCTATAAACGACGAAAATTTTAGAGCCAAAATGTTAGAATGAATTAAGTATATCGACTTTGTCTATATCTTCAATGATGAAACACCAGCAAAAGTAGTAGATATTTTAAAACCAGATATTGTTTTAAAAGGCGGTGATTATTATATAAA